>JAAYIP010000366.1 GCA_012523435.1 Bacteroidales bacterium
AAAAAGTAATCGTGAATGGAAAAACCGAGCTTGTTGTAAGCCCGGTCGTTTACCTGATACTGCCCAAAGGGGACGTTGCCGATGGCAAGGTCGAAGAAGTCCCGTCTATCTGTGGTCTCGAAGCCAGCCACGGTTATATCCGCCTTGGGATAGAGCTGTTTTGCGATTCGCCCCGTGATGCTGTCTAGCTCCACTCCGTAGAGACGACTTCCCGCCATGGTGTCGGGAAGTAAGCCGAAGAAATTGCCGACACCCATCGCGGGTTCGAGGATGTTACCGGTCTGAAAACCCATGTTTCCGACTGCTTCATAGATTGCCTTGATGACTGTCGGCGATGTGTAATGCGCGTTCAGCGTAGAGCTTCTGGCAGCGGCGTATTCTTCGGGCGAGAGCACGGCGGCCAACTCCTGATACTCCTTCGACCAGTTCGGTTTTGTGTTATCGAAAGCTTCTGCCAGACCACCCCAACCGACATACTTGGCGAGGACTTCCTGCTCATCGGAGGTAGCGGCGCGGTTCTCACGCTCAATTTGCAGAAGCGTGTTGATGGCGTCCATATTCATACGGAACTTTGCCTTCGCGCCGCCTGTGCCAAGATTGTCATCCGTGATACGGAAGTTTTCTGGCGGCGGGTCGATATTCGGCGGCGTTCGCTCCGGCTCGGTGTGCAGCCTTTGGATGACTATATCATAAGGGAGGTTGTTTTCCTCCGCCGGGTAGACCGCGACGGTCTCAGTTCTTGTTTCCGGCTTCGCCGGCGCTGCTTGCTCCGGCTGCGGATAGCGTGTCATCAGCCGTTCAAAGCTCTCACGGCTTTCGGAGCGCCATATCGGATAGAACAGCGTTGGGTCTCGAAGCGAGATATTATGGTCGCCGATTTCCTCAATGAGAAACGCCTTACCATCCTCTAAATAGACGGTATCGCCCACGGAATACGGAAATCTGTCCGGCTTCTGCGGGTGCAGAATAGCTTGAATCGTGTCTCGCAAACCGTGAGCTTTATCAAACGGCGCTTCGTCCAGCCACTTATACGCTTCCTCCCAAGAAGAAAAGGTTGACGGATAGCCGTGATCTAAGTCAATCGGGGTAAAAACCACGGCTTCACTTGCCGACCACGGCTGCGCGTGAATATTGAGCCGAAGCCCCATAGCCTCCATCGCGTGAACGACGCGCTGCTGTTCCTCCGGCAAAGCGGTGATTGCCGCCTGATACTCCTGCTCGATGCTCTCAGCCCATTCACGGAGGTTTTCATTCGTCTGCTGATACCTTTCGGGGTAAAGGATGCGCTCGGCGGCTTCACTTCGGGCGGGATCATCGAATACCACACCGTTCAGCCAGTCTATGACCTCATGAAAGTCGGAAAAAGCGTAGGGAGCGCCGCCGTCCTCGCGGAATACATAATGGCCGTCGTAGCTGTCGATGTCATCATAGTGGAGAACGGCAGCTTCCATCGCGTTCATAATCTGCTCACTGCGCTCATCTGAGACTTCGGGGATGACGTTTTCACGCTCAATATATTGCCACTCTGCGGCTTCTTTTTCGGCGATAGCTTGACGGACTTCGTTCAGATAATCTTCAGCTTGCCACTCGCTTGTAAATTCCTCGGCAACGCCCACGTCATCGATGTAATACCCATCGTGCAGGTCATCCCAGATGGCGTAGCCTTTGTCGGTCTCGATGACCGAAAATCGCTCATACGGCGGGGCGGCGCTCTCAGCGGCGACCCGTTCAGCAGCTTTAATCATAGCGTCGGCGCGTTCCTGCGTTTCGGGACTGTTCAGGCTCTCTCGGACTGCGGCGGTGTCAACG
>JAAYIP010000228.1 GCA_012523435.1 Bacteroidales bacterium
AAATCCTGTCATCTCTTGTGTAATCGATAAAAATCCTGTAAAATGGGAGTAGGTTTTACGAAGGATAACTGTCGAAGCGCGGAGGACAAATATGAACTTTAAGAGTGTTCTCATAGCAGTATTGGCTGTTGTAATATTGTTGGTCATACTTGTTCCGATGCCAACTATATTAATGGATCTGTTACTGGTTACTAACCTGACCATTTCCTTACTCATTCTTTTAAATGCCATCTATGCAAAAGACGCGCTCTCCATGTCCTCTTTCCCTACACTGCTGCTATTTACCACCTTGTTCAGGCTTTCGCTGAATGTGGCTTCCACGCGTTTAATCATCGGTGAGGGAGAGGCTGGAAAGGTCATTGAAAGCTTTGGGAAATTTGTAGGCGGCAACAATATTGTGGTTGGTGCCATCATCTTTCTGCTCATCATGATCGTTCAGTTTCTTGTTATTACCAAGGGTGCTGAGCGTGTATCCGAGGTTGCGGCGCGTTTCACCCTTGATGCCATGCCTGGAAAGCAAATGGCCATCGATGCCGACCTCAATTCAGGCTTAATCAATGAAACCGAGGCCCGGGTGCGGCGGAAAAGGGTTCAGCGGGAAGCTGATTTCTACGGTTCCATGGATGGTGCCAGTAAATTCGTAAAAAATGATGCTATCTTCGGCTTTATCGCCACCGCATTAAACATTATCGGTGGTTTTATCATGGGTATGGTGGAAGGTAACATGCCTGTTGATCAGGTTCTGACGAAATACACAATCCTCACCATTGGAGATGGCCTTGTCAGCCAGGTTCCCGCGCTGTTGATCTCCATTGCCACCGGTATCATCGTAACCCGCGCGGCATCCGAAGAAGATTTGGGGGAAGAGATTATCTCCCAGTTGTTTAACAGCCCGAGAGTTCTGTATTTAGCAGCAGGCGCATGCTTCATACTCACATTTATCATCGGTCAGTTTTTAATGATTGTTGTTGCAATTCTGCTGGTCATCCTTGCTTCTCGCATACGCACCATGGAGGAGGCAGAGCAGAAAAAGGGTGAAATTGTCACAGAGGAACAGAAAGTGGAAGAAATACGCAAGCCCGAAAACGTGATATCCCTGCTTCAGGTAGACCCTATAGAGCTTGAATTTGGTTATGGGATTATCCCGCTGGCCGATATAAACCAGGGCGGGGACCTATTGGACAGGGTGGTGATGATTCGCAGACAGCTTGCCCTCGAAATGGGCATGATCGTACCCATCATCCGCCTGCGCGACAATATACAGCTCAGCCCCAACCAATATGTCATTAAAATAAAAGGGGTGGAGGTTTCCCAGGGTGAATTGATGATGGATCACTTTATGGCGATGAACCCCGGCACGGCGGAGGATGAAATCGACGGCATTCCAACCACCGAGCCCGCATTTGGTCTTCCTGCCATCTGGATTACTGAAAGCCAGCGTGACCGTGCTGAGATGCTTGGCTATACCGTTGTCGACCCGCCGTCGATCATTGCCACCCATATGACCGAAATCATCAAGCGATATTCTCATGAACTGCTAGGCCGCCAGGATGTTCAAACACTTCTGGACAATGTTAAAACCACTTACCCGGCCATTGTTGATGAACTGGTGCCCAAACTGCTCACTTTAGGTGAGGTTCAGAAGGTGTTGGGCAACCTGTTAAAGGAAGGTGTATCCATCCGCGACATGGTGACCATTCTGGAAACCCTGGCCGATTATGCACCGGTCACCAGAGATTCCGACATGCTCACCGAGTATGTTCGGCAGGCCTTGGGCAGAGCGATTTCGAAAACCTTCATCACACCGGACAATTCCGACGTGATCACGCTGGATCCACAATTAGAGCAGATGATTATGGATTCGGTGCAGAAAACAGAAACCGGCGTGTATTTATCTATAGAACCATCTGTGACAAACCGAATCATCCGAAATCTTTCGAAGCTGATGGAAAAATTGGCACAGCTGGGAAAGCAGCCTGTTGTGATTGCGTCCCCAGTTGTGCGGTTGTATTTCAAGCGTATGACCGAGCAATCCGTTCCGGGGCTGGTGGTTTTATCCTACAATGAGCTGGAGCCAACCACCGAGGTTAGGTCCATCGGAATGGTGAAAAGCTCATAACAGATATGTCCTCATACGGGAAATCCTCATGGGGAAAAGTATTATTCAACCGATTATTTTATTTGAAAAGGAAAGCAAGGCAGCCTGAAACCGAGGAGGAGATATGCGGATTCGGCGTTATACGGGCAAAGATGCTCAGGAAGCAATACTAAAAGTGAAAATGGATTTGGGCAGCGAAGCCATCATCCTCAGCACCCGGAAGGTTCG
>JAAYIP010000028.1 GCA_012523435.1 Bacteroidales bacterium
GAAACCTTCCGAGGCACCATCCGGTTTACGTCCAAGTTGCCGCTCATTCTGGCACGCACAGGCTACGTGGATGACTATTACTTTGTCGCCCAATGGTTTCCGAAGCTTGGCGTGTATGAACCTTCCGGCATGCGTGGACGAATCGAGGCAGGATGGAATTGCCACCCTTTTCACACAAATTCAGAGTTTTATGCTAATCACAGCTTGTATGAAGTGGCTATCACCCTGCCTGATGATTTTGTCGTCGGTAGTGGTGGCCTGCTCCTAGATAGTACTTCGGCTGATGGTTGGAAAACGCTGAAATACAGGGCAGAAGATATCGTTGATTTCGCCTGGACAGCATCGCGGGATTATCGGGTTGTTACCGATCAGTGGAACCATGTCACCATCACCTGTCTGCTTCAACCCGAACATCTGCGTCAGGCTGATCGGCATATTAGCGCTGCCCGCTACGCCCTTGAATACCTTGATGCACATGTCGGACCTTACCCTTGGCCACACCTGACCATCATCGATCCTCCCCGCTATGCCCTCGGTGCCGGGGGGATGGAATATACTACCCTCATTACTGCAGGTACGTTCTATGCCCTTCCTAAAGGAATCCGACCTGTCGAAATGGTTACCATTCATGAGTTTGGCCACTCCTATTTCATGGGAATGATCGCATCCAATGAATTTGAAGAGCCCTGGCTCGACGAAGGAATCAATAGCTACTGGGAAACACGGATCATGGATTGGGCTTATGGCGAAAAACAGGCCATGCTGGATTTCCCATTCCTCCATATTGGCGATACAGAATTTGCGCGAATGCAGTGGCTTATGGCATACGGATCAGACTTCTTCCCTGCCTCCGAAAACGCCTGGAGCTACCCAAGAGGAACTTATGGCGCCTCTGTCTACCAAAAACCAGCCACTATGCTCAATACTCTGGAACGAATGGTTGGTCAAAAGACTATGGATGAGATCTTTAAGAAGTATTACCGGGATTGGGCTTTTCGGCATCCATCAACAAACGACTTTATCCAGGTGGTGAACCAGGTTGTCACTGAAAAACATGGCAATGCTTTTGGCCCCGATCTAAACTGGTTCTTTGATCAGTTCCTCTTTGGTACAGCTAAAGTCGATTATGCAGTCAGGGGAGTCTCCTCACGTCCCGAAAGAGGGAAAGCCGGACTGTTCGACGAAAATGGGGCCAAGGAGTTCCGTGAATCACAAAAGGTTCCAGGGATGTTTCGCTCCACTGTCCAGCTAGAGCGAAATGGCGATGGGATCCTTCCAGTTGAGATCCTGGTGACTTTCAGCAACGGTGAAAAACTCCTGGAACGATGGGACGGGCAAGAACGGGTGAAAGACCTGATCTACTCGCGTGACTCGTGGGTGGTCTCCGCCGAAATCGACCCGGAAAAGAAAATCCTGTTGGATCAAAACCTCCTGAATAACAGTTATGCCATCAAACCACAGAAGGCCTACGCCTGGAAGTGGGCTACCCGGTTCCTCTTTCTGATCCAGAACCTTCTCCATACCTTCACGTTTTTTATCTAACATCAAGAAAATGAAAGCGATAACACGATATATCCGCGGTTACGATCGAGCCTCCAAATCTTTCCGGATGCTCTTTCTGATTTATGCCGCCTATCTGGTTGCCGCACTCCTTTTGGCTATTCCGTTCCTCTCCCTAGCAAAAGGTATGGGTGCTAACAGCATGCTCCCCGCAGAGCTGATGAACGGATTTGATGCTACCGTGATTCGGGAATTGATGGCCTCCGGAGGACCTGCTTTTGCCGTTTACATTAAGGGGTTTCTGCCCTGGATGATCGCCTTCCTTTTACTCCAAGTATATCTTACCGGCGGGATGGTCGCCTGGGTGTCCAACCCCTGGGGGCGTTTCCAGTTTCAAACCTTCGTACGCGAATCTAATAGGTTGTTTATCAGGTACTTAAAATTGATTTCCTGGATTGTGATCTGGCAGATCATCACAGCCATGGTAATCTGGCTCGCCTGGTCTATACTGGTTGGTACCCAAGAGCTGATATCCGATCAGACCCTCGTGATTACGGTTATCGTTGCGGGAATTATTCACCTGATGAGTTTGCTGTTTATCCTGATGGCTGCCGATTTGGCCCGTTCATCCCTGTTCCTGCAGGATTCGCAGAAGTCACTCAAAACACTCTGGCAGTCGGTGAAGTTGCAATTTCGAAGATTCTCTTCCATTTATCTGCTCTCCCTGCTCCTCTTTCTGGTTCCCTGCGCTTTGATTCTCCTCTTCTATTGGTTCCGCTCTGGAGTCATCGTCAACAATGGCTGGATCTTGTTAGGCGTCGTGATGATTCAACAATTGTTTATTTTAGCTAGGATTTTTCTCAGGATCTGGCGACTGGCCTCTGCATGTGCCTGCCAAATTCATTGCCCCGCTAAAGATGCGCTACAGTAGAAAACCATCGAACCGATCAGGCTGCTCTAACCGCTATTTTGTCGGAATGGTGAAGGTCAGGCCAATACCGACCAACTCCTTGAATTGCACCCTGGGTCGGAAATCATCCAGTTCGCCGTCGCCAGTGGTGTCTTTTCCGATCTTAATATCATAATCGTAAAGCAGGTGAGTGTTGATCGATGCTGTGAGGAATTTGTTGATTTTCATTAAGATAAGCGCCTCCCAGTTCACGTCAATACGATGTGGGTCTTTCAAGTAGTTGGAGAAAAAGTCCAAATTTGTAGCCAGGCTTACATTGGTCATTAAATCATGTTTAAATGCTGCCCGGATATAGCCCCCAAGTTCAGCCCGGAACTTCTTTCCTTCTGCTGCCCCAAATGAACCAGCAGCAGCCAGACTGTCGTCCATCACAAAGGTCATTTTGGCCGTTAACGGTGAGACAAATAGGGAAAACCATTCCACTTTTTTGTAATCCAAGCCAACAGCGCCCAGTAGGTAGCCTGGTGAAAGAAAATCGGAGATCCGGGTTTCTGCATCCGGGCTGTGATACCCAGGTGCGAACTGGGTCTTAAAAGTTGCCAGAGCAGCTGCGCTCAACGCATTGGTGATTTTGTATCCGGCTTTCGACAACAACTCAATCCGGTCATCGGTTTTCTGCCAGTCATATTTCCCTTGCTTAAGTAAGCCATAACCCACGTCAACCTGGTTGTCCCAGAGAAAACGATCTTTTTGATATCCGTAAAGACCATTGAACCGACCGTTGATAGCCAGCGAATTCTGTCCCCCGGCAGCCCAGTTGGTCAGGGATACCTGAGAGAGAGCTATCGAAATGTTGTTCACCGTTTTCCAACCGTTCTCGCCAGAGAGGGTTATCCCACGAATCTGCTTTTCACCATCGGTGACCTGTGCATAGCTATGTCCTGTTGCAAGGATCGCCATCAGAATGGCGATAATCAACTGATGATACTGTTGTTTCATAAGCTTAATTATTTTCATTAAAGGTGGCAAAAGTATTTAAACTTTCTAATTTTGAGATTATAACGATATCACACCTAAAACCGCCGTTATGAAAACTCTTGTCTGCAGTCTCCTTACCGCTGTTTTCCTTTTCTGCGGATCAGCAGCGCAAGGAGCATATCTTAAAGCGGTTCCCCAAGAGATTATACAGCCCGATGGATCCCGCTTGATCTGCTATGCCACCGGGGATGAATATTATCACTGGCTTCATGATGCTGACAATTTCACCATTATTGTCCACCCTGAAACGGGTTACTATGTCTATGCAAGTCTCTCGGGTGATGAGCTGATTCCGACTACCTGCATAGCAGGCAAAGCTCAGCCGGTCTCCTGTGGTTTAGTTCCGGGCATAAATATCAGTGAATCAGTCTATCAGGAACGATTTCAGTCCAGATTTAAGGACCCATTGCTGAAATCGGGAGCGCAATATCAGAATACGGGAACATACAACAATCTGGTCGTATTTATCCGGTTTCAGAATCAGAATGAATACACTGAGCCGCTTGATCCTTACGCCGAAGCATTCAATGGATCAGGAACCGGAGTCGTTTCTATGCATGAGTATTACCGGGAGGTATCCAAAAACCAGCTGAGCATTACTTCTACCTTTTACCCGGCCCCCCAGGGAAGCACTATTGTTTCTTATCAGGATGCCCACATCCGCCGTTATTATCAGCCTTTTAATGCGTCAACCAATCCTGATGGTTACAGAACTGACAGTGAGTATATTAATCGAGAAATGACCCTGTTAAAAAATGCTATTGAGAGTATCAGTGCAGAGGTTGAAGCCAGTGGGATCGACTACGATCATGATGATGATGGCCGGATTGATAATGTCTGTTTTATCGTTCAGGGACCGACTGATGGTTGGAGTGATTTGCTTTGGCCACATCGCTGGGTACTATATGCTTATGATGTGCGGATTGGCGGAGCGCGGGTGTATGATTTTAACTTTCAGCTATCAGAGGCGCTGGGGGTCAGTGTATTGTGTCACGAAATGTTTCATAGTCTTGGGGCTCCGGATTTATATCGGTACGTGAATACGGACATTACTCCGGTTGGCCCGTGGGATTTGATGTCCCATAATTCCACTCCTCCTCAGCATATGGGAGCTTATATGAAGATGAAATATGGTCAGTGGTTTGACCAGATTCCAGAGATCACAGCGGATGGAACCTATTATTTAAGGCCGCTGGCTTCTGACCCGTTTGCTGCTTATCGGATTGCGTCGCCGAAATCCTCACAAGAGTTTTTTGTTGTGGAGTACCGGCGCGCTGTTGGCCCATTTGAATCGGGTCTTTCCGGAACGGGGTTAATCATCTACCGCGTTAATCCGGCGCTTGACGGTAATGCTGACGGGCCGCCTGATGAAGTGTATGTGTACCGATTAAACGGAACAACCCGTAGCAACGGAAGCATCAATTCTGCTACTTTCAGCTCGAATGTGGGCCGCACTGAGTTTAGCGACAATACCAACCCCTCCTGTTTCCTGAGCAATGGAGCTCAGGGCGGGATCAAGATCTCCAATATTAGTGCTGCAGGTGAATCGATCTCGTTTAGGTTTGGAACCGGAGTGGCTCTTGAGCCTCCTCAGAATCTTTCTGTAACTCTCAGTGGGTCAGTAGCTAACTTACACTGGGAAAGCCCACTGAACGAAGAAGCAACGCTCTCGGGTTACCGGGTGTACCGAAGTCAGTCTGCGGTGGCTGATGTGAGTTCTGGCACCCTCTCCTATGCTGATCAGGAGCTTCAGCCAGGTGATTATGATTATTTTGTAACAGCACTTTACAGCTCTCCTTCGGGAGAATCAGCCCCGTCCAATATAGTGTCGATTACGGTCAGCCAAGAACCCCAGCCCGATCTCCTGGTGGTGAATCAGGATGTGCAAC
>JAAYIP010000229.1 GCA_012523435.1 Bacteroidales bacterium
AGCCATTTATCTATAAAACAACTGATTACGGAGCAAGCTGGACCAGCATCACCGATGGGTTGCCCGACTCACCGGTCTCTGCCCTGTGCGAAGATCCCTCTAACCCCCAGGTGCTCTATGCTGGCACCGATGCCGGAGTGTACCTAAGTCTGGATGGCGGAGATTCCTGGATGCCGTTTAAAGGCAATATGCCCCCCGCCCCAGTCACCGACCTGATGGTTCATCCGAGAGAAAAAGATCTTATTGTGGGAACATACGGGCGCGGCTGCTGGATCACCGATGTCGCTCCCATGGCCGAAATCGCCGATTCCATCCTGACGAAACGGTTTCATCTGTTCAACATCCTGCCCAAACCTCAGTTCAACTACTCCCCGCGAAGCCGTTGGGGTAATTATGAGATGACGGGCGACAACCATCTGAGGCCCCGCAATGAGCCAAACGGACTCGAATATTACTATTATCTTGGCCAACTGGATGATCGGGAAGAAGTCGCGATACAAGTCACCAATTGGGACGGTCAGATTGTTTTTGAGCAGAAGGCCAACCGCGAACCTGGTCTGCATCGGGCTTACATCCGCACCGAGCGAATGGTCCCCGGAAAATACCGGGTTAGCCTGCTGGTTGGTAAAAGTCGGATGACCCGCACAGCCACTGTTTTGGAGAGCCCCGTATGGCCGATAGGATTTATCTCACCAAATAGCGCGTTTTGAAAAAAATAATATCGATTTCACTGTTTATCTGCATCTTAAGCTCGATCAATCTTCCGGCTCAGGATAAGCCTTTTCCCTGGCCCGAGCGTTACAGCAGCACGTATGGTATCCACTTAGAACGGGATGCCGAAGGCAAAATTCTGATCACCGCAGTAGATTCAACCACCGTCGCCGCGGAGAGGGGCATCGTGCCCGGATATGAGCTGCTGGCCTGGAATCAGCTGCCAACCGATCAGGCATTAAAGAAAATCAGGGTCAGGCGCTATCGAAAACTTTTCCCCGATCATACCGATGATCAGATCAGGCTAATCCTGCTCACACGCGGGCACCCCGGTGATTCGGCTGAAGTGTTTGTGCTGACGGAGACAGAGAATAATCGTGGTATTCGCCTTTCTATCAAGCAGATAGACTAACGATCGAAACGATTAGAGCGATAAGAGATAATTTCGGATATTCTCCATCAACCATTTGGGGGTGGAGGTGCCTCCGCTGATGCCTACCAGCTCGCCCGGGTTAAACCAAGCGGGGTCGATTTCATCGAGTGAGGCAATTTTGTGACTCTTTTCGTTGACATCGTGGCAAACGGAATAGAGCACCTTTCCGTTGGAGGAATTGCGCCCGGCGACAAAAATGATTCGATCGTGTGACCGGCAAAAATGGGACATATCCTTCCAGCGACCGGCCACCTGGCGGCAAACCGTATCCTCCAGCTTGACTTTGATGCCCGATTTCTCCAGCAGCTTATGGAAATCATACAACTGTTTGAGGTTCATGGTAGTCTGACTGTAGAGGGTCACCTCCTTGGGCAGAACGGAGAGATCCAATTCTTCCAGAGAACTGAAAACCTGACCGTTATTCTGGATATGCCCCATCAGGCCGATCACTTCCGGATGGTCTTTTTTCCCGAAAATCACAACATATTCACCCGCCTCCCCCGATCCTTGAATTCTTTCTTGTAGGCGAAGCACGATGGGACAGGTGGCATCGAGGATTTCGTTGCCATTTTTGCGTAGCAGCTCATAGGTTTCAGGGGGCTCACCATGCGCACGAATCAGCACCTTACTATTGTGAATA
>JAAYIP010000230.1 GCA_012523435.1 Bacteroidales bacterium
ACGGCACCCACGTGGCTGGCATTGCTGCTGCAAAAGGGAACAATGGCATTGGCATCACAGGGGTAAACTGGAATGCCAAAATTATGCCCGTGAAAGTAATGCAAAGCAGCGGGTACGGTTCAGCCTCAAACATTGTACAAGGCATTATTTATGCTTCAGAAAATGGTGCCACAATTATTAATATGAGTATAGGATCTTATGCCAGATCCCTAGCCATGGAAGATGCCCTTGCTAATGCTTATGCCACATCTGTTTTGGTGGCTGCTGCCGGTAATGATGGCCTTTGTATCGGGCCCGGTCTTTGTCCTGACAGACGGCTTGGGATTCCTTTGTTTCCAGGTGCTATATCCTATGTTATAGGGATAGAAGCCCAGCCTATACCTCCTGATGGATTTACAAACTTTGACCAAGACGGGCCTGTATTCAGTCAGTATTCTGACTTGTTTAATTATGAGCTTTCAGCACCTGGAACATCTATGATCTCAACCATTCCTAATGGTGGTTACAGGGTTTACAGCGGGACTTCAATGGCCACCCCTTTTGCTGCAGGGTCAATAGCCCTTTATCGCGAATTCCACCCGGAGCAGTCGCAGGAAATGCTCTGGGGCAACTTCATCAATACGAGAAACGAACACATTCAATTGAAAGACGCCATAGAGGTGGAACCTTTACCGGTGTTATCCATTATTTCTCATCATTTGGTTGACACCCTTTCGGGTGATGGCGATGGCCAACCTGATGTTGGTGAAACCATTGAACTCTGGCTTACGGTAAGAAACACCTGGGGTCAAGCTGATAACGTGCAGGTCAAGTTGCAACTGGGTGAATTCGAAGACCCAACGGTTGCAAATATCACTACTAATCAGGGCACCATCGGCAGTATCAGTTCTTATGCAACCCTTACCAATGAATACGAACCGTTTGTGGTAGAAATAGCAGAAGATCTGGTTCATGATAGGCATATTCTATTTGAGGCTCTTGCTTGGAATGAATGGGGTAACGATACCATTTATCAACCATTTGTATTAACGATTCAAAATGGAACTAAGCTCTCAGGTATAATGGATAGTACCTTGGTATTAACTTCTACCAAGCAATATCTTGTAAATGCAAGCTTCAAGATTACTCCTAATGGTCATTTACTTTTGGAAGCAGGCACTAATATAATCCTAAATGAACCTATTATTAATGATGGACTTATAGAGGCAAATGGCTTACCAGACAAAAAAGTGCATTTCTTCGGTCCAAAAGGGATTTTTGGAGGTGGTACTTTAAAAACAAATGAAGCGGTTTTTGAGGATTTTTACACATTTGGGTACAGTAGTTTTATTTTTGGAGCCTCATACGAAAGCAAATATTTCTTTAACAACACGTCTTTTAATAATTTTCAAACAAGCTTTTTTATTAGCAGGTTTGATACATTATTATTAAACAACTGTAAAGTCCAAGGATTGCTAGTGGATATTTTTGCTTATGACCCTAATCCCGATGGCGGTAGCAAAATTTTACAGTCTTCATTTGATAATGTAAGTGGTTCTGATCTAGCTGGGACAGCTTTAGTAGTAATAGATAATACTAATTTCAATAGAGTTTCTGGAGGTATTTGTCTCTGGAATTCTTACCGCTCCTCTTTTGTTGGCAATAATTTTCTATCATTTTCAAACTCCCTTGCAATCAGGGGACATCATTATGAATATATAACCAACATTCCAAATAATTATTGGGGTTCTGAAAACTCAGAAAAAATCCAGAAAAAGCTTTATGATTTTTGGGATAATCCAAATTTATCTCAGATAATTTATGAGCCAAAACTTGAACAACCAAATGGGGACAATCATGCATGTGTTTGGAAAGTTCTCGTAAATTACAAGGATGCCCAGGATGAATATGTTGATCCTGTCGGCGTTGGCAAACAGCGTTTTGATGTCTATTTTAACCGGGCCATGGATACCCTTATCACCCCCCAAGTTAGTTTTGGAGTAAGGGCGCCTTACACACAACAAGGTGTTAACGAAGACGGATATTGGTCTCTTGACGGAAAAATATACACGGTTTTTAAAACTGTTGTACTTACAACCGGTGATGGAATTAATCGCATCAGGGTTTCAGGAGCAAAGGAACTAACCGGTTGGGACTGGGAAATACCAGTTGAGGACCAGCGTTTCGAATTCCTTATCGATGCCGCCGGCTCAGCTTCCACAGAATTTATTGCCACACCCGGACTAGGTAAAATTTTCTTGGAATGGAACGACAACGACCTGGAAGACGGGCTGGGATATAACCTCTACCGGATGGAGCACATCAACGACAGCACCCTTACCGAGCCCATCCTGCTCAACAACATCCTGGTGCTCGATACCCTTTATACCGACTTCAGCGTTATACCCGGTGAGCGCTATTATTACTATTACAAAATTCTGCGTACCAATATGGCCGAAACCGATTCCTCACGGGTGGTCAGCGCCATTCCCCATACCGCCTCCCAGGGCGATGCCAATGGCGATTACAACGTGGATGTGCTGGATATCGTGAACATCGTGGCCTATATGCTCAACAACGATCCCCAGCCCTTTATCTTTGAGGCCGCGGATGTGAATGCTGACCTGACCATCAACGTGCTCGACATCGTGGGCGTGGTTCAACTGGTCAATGCCACCAAGGACTGGATCCCGCCCGTCATTTACCGGAATCATGAACCCGCCTACATCTCCCTGGATGGGGATAAGATCCGCATTGAAAGCATTGGCCAGCTGACAGGTCTGCAGTTTGAGCTCCATACCGCCTTCCCCGATCTGGTGCAGTTAACTTCCCTGATTCCTGGCTTTGAACTGGCCTGGACAAGGACCGAAAACGGCATCTTTGCCTTGTTGTTCAATATGCAGGGCAACACCATCCCCGAGGGAATTACCGAAATCATACGGATACAGCACAGCAACCCCGACTTGCAATGGGGTCAGATGCTGGGCGCCGATCCCGAAGGACAACTGGTGGAGATCCTGACAAGCCCGCTTAACCTGGAAGAGCATATCGCCCTACCCGTTGATTTTACACTAAATGTGTTCCCCAACCCGGCAAAAGACCAGGTCAACATCAGCTACTTCCTGCCTGGCGCTTCCGAGGTGCAGATCT
>JAAYIP010000231.1 GCA_012523435.1 Bacteroidales bacterium
GCGCAACACTGTGCCCTACTGCTGTATCCCCAGCGACCGATTCAGCCAATAATGATCGAACTAACCCCGTGCGTGCAGTAGTCAGCAAAGACTCCACCCCCCGATGTTGATAACCGAGCATGATCTCCAAATGCATGACCCGCTCGCCATTGCAGATAAAACGAAAATGGCCAGGCTCAATAATTCCGGCGTGGATCGGCCCAACTCCTACTTCGTGATGCTCCTCGCCATCCATTTCAAAGAATGAATAATCCTTCCGCTCTAACTTTCCACTTTTAGCATATTCACGCAGATCGTAGGTCGTGAAACGAACCCCCTTCATCCAGGGATGCCCTTCGAAACGAACCCCAAAATTTTCGGCAATTTCCCGCTCAAATAGATGTAATTGTGGCACTTCGGGCGTCAGTGATTCCAAAGATGCTTCAATATTATCTAACTGATGTGACAACAAAACAAAATCATGATGCTCATCCCGGGCAATACAGGCGAGAAAACGCAGCCCTCCGGAATTCGGATAAGCCATATAAAATAAACAATGGTTTGCTGGGTCACGAATCAAACTAGTTAGCTCGCTCATAAACGCCGAATAATCCATAATCGACACATTATCAATCGATTGAAACTTACAACTCATGTTATTCATCTGGCTTATCTCCTCAATCATCATTTAATAATCCCAACAATTAACTCTCCCAGCCATTCCGGTTGATAAAAACACAAAACAAAGGATAGGAGGAGGAAAGTGTACTGGAGCAGAGTTTCCCAAGGCTTGACCGTTCCGGGCTCAGTAGTCTTTAACGTCGGTTCGGAAGGATCCGAGAATAAAATATGCATAAAACGGGTAGCCATTGCATACAGCACAAAGCAGAGAAGCATCATGGTTATCGCCAGAATCCACCATTGATGGGTGTTGACTAGTTCCGTAAAGATCAGGTATTCACCAATGAATAACCCGGATGGAGGTATCGCCAGGATAGCAATCACGCCCAGAAGAAGAACTACACCTCCAGATGGATTGATTTTCATGTAGTTGCCACTCTCGGTGATTTTAAGAACCCGAAGGATGCGATAAAGCTGCCCGAACTGAAAAAATAGGGTTGATTTGACCAGTGCATGGACAACAAGCAGCAGAATGGCGGCGTAGTGTCCTTTCCCTCCAATCCCAATAGCAATAGCAACCATGCCCATCACTTCTAGGCTGGAATAAGCCAGCATCCGCTTATGATGGCGAGCCTTGAGCATGTACCCGGCAGCCACTAAAACTGACAAAACCCCCGCCAGCACGAAGATATGATTCATCCACTCCCGAATAGCACTCCCTTCAAGCGATTGATACACCCGAAAAATCGAGACAAAACCGAGGTTAGCCAAACCGGTTGATAGAAGAGCACCAATAGGGGCAGGAGCAACCGAGTTAGCATCGATAGCCACTGTATGCATCGGAAAGAGTTCCATCTTGGTGGAGTATCCAATAAACACAAACAGAAAAGCAATTTTGAGATAGAGAGGATTGGCATTAGCAGCTACTTGGGACACGTTGGCAAAACTCAAACCATCAAGATTATAGCCTTTGGTCGTCAGACTGAGAAAAAGGATTCCC
This sequence comes from Bacteroidales bacterium, assembly GCA_012523435.1. GTDB lineage: Bacteria > Bacteroidota > Bacteroidia > Bacteroidales > UBA12481 > UBA12481. The sequence goes on from JAAYIP010000231.1 coordinate 1,601, forward strand.
ATATAGGCAAAGGCAATACCCGCTGAACAGAGGAAGAGGTACTTCCAGGTAGCCTCCAGTGCATGAGCAGTTTTCTCGTGATAAATCAACACCGAAGCTGTTAGTGTTGTCGCCTCTACCAATATCCACACCACGGTAACATCATTAGCCAGGTAAGCCAGCGAGATGCTAACAATCAAGCCTATCAAAGCTGCATGGTAAAAGTAGTAGCGATCTAATCCCTCATGATGAAAATAGATCAGACCATGGAAAATCACAGCCAAACTGATCAGCGTTAATACCCCAAGAAAGAGGATCCCCAGTGAATCATAAGTAAAATAGTGTAAATCGGTCATCCCGACATGAAGAGCCGCATAAACCGTAAAACCTACCTGTACTGCGCCAAAAGCCATCAGCAGCGCATGGGTAATACCCGGCCGACGCCAAGCCAGAATGCCAATTATCAAAAGAAGCGCCGAGATGAAATAAAATAGAACCATTTTAATGTTTTAACCGCGTCAGATTATTCACTTCCAAATCGCTAAACCGGCTACCGATCCGGTTCATTAACACCCCAATAATCAAAACACTGGCGAAAATGTCGAGTAAAATTCCAAGATTGATTAGCATAGGCATCTCATTCCCTACGGCCATCGAGAATAGAAACACCGCATTCTCCATCAGTAAAAATCCAACCATGTGCGAAAAAATCAGACGGTGAGTGATAATCAAAATGACCCCGGTGAATAGCGTAAATAAGGCTACCGATAAATAGATCGAATCGACGAATTCGCTATTCAAAAAATTTGAGAGTAATATGCTGACAATCAATGCTATCATGGAAATAATCAGAATATAAAATCCAGGAACAGCTTTGGGGTGGACCCGATAAACTCGATTTTGATTAATGATTCGGTACAGCAGGATAGGAACGATGATCGCCTTAAACAGGAGTGTTTCGGTGGCGATGAAAATAAAATTCACCAGGTTAACCTCCTTCAGCTCCAGAAATGAGATTCCAAAGAGGATCACTCCCTGGAAAGCTATCAGTTTGGCATAAGTTCTGAAGCGTTCAGCGATACTGAAATAAAAGAGGGTAATTGCAAATAATATGATTAAAAAGTTTAGCATAAAAGGTTGAGGTATTCCGGATGATTAAGGAAGTTTATGTGTTATGATCAGCACCACCACAAAGGCAAGCAGGGAGATGGCCGAAAGGGTCAGGATATACTGGGCATTCCGAAACATCTTGTTCCTTGCCCGGAATGATTCGGATATCCCAATGATGATAGCAAAAACCACCTGTATCAGAACAAAAAGAATCAGCTGCCAGCCCAAGCCCGGCTCAAAAGACAATAGAGCATTAGCTATCAATGAACCAAAAACAACTGATTTAATAGCGGTACCTAGGTGGATCAGGGCTTTATCGAAACCACTATAATCCAGGATCATTACCTCGTGGATCATCGTTAGTTCCAGATGAGTCTTCGGGTCGTCGAGTGGCATTCTGCTGGTTTCGATCATTGCAATCTGAACCAGCAGATAACAGGCGATTAGTCCGAATATAAACACAAAAGGGCTGCCATCCACCCGAAAACTGGTAAACAATTCCGTAAAAGAGGTATAGCCAGTTAACATGGCAAAGGTCCCCAGTAGGATAAAAAATGCTGGTTCAACCAGCAGGCCAAAAAGTGCTTCCCGGTTGGCTCCCATCCCTTCAAAGCTGCTACCGGCATCCAACGCAGCCAGGATCATGAAGAATCGCCCGACGGCCAGAACGTAGGCAAAAAACACAAAATCACCCTCAAAGCCCAGAACGGCAGGCTGGTTGGCCACAGGAACGACCAACAAAACCACCATGGTGGCTGCCAACTGGATAGACGGGGCAATCTGGAAAATCATGCTGGTAGAGTTACTCACCACCCTTCCCTTTCGCATCAGGACCCACCAATCCCTCAGAGGCTGAAAAAGACCTGGTCCTTTTCGTCCACTCAGCACACTTTTGGTTCGAAGTATGATTCCTGGAAAAACCAAAGCAATCAGGAGGATGATGATCATTCCCACCATATCATATCAGATCAAATCAGGTTGAGAAAAGTGAGTAGAAAAACAAGCAGCATGAACAGGAAGGCATACAGAACATAATGGCGAATTTGACCGGTTTGCATCACCGCGATTTTTTTGAGTAAACCCGCCAACAAGTCCACAGGAGCATCCACCAGATATTTTTTAATCACATCAGACTGACGAGTAGCAAAGGTTCGGCGATTCGGGAAAAACTCCTCATCTTCAATTGGTTCCATTTCTTTTACTATCGGTAAAACTGGTTTTGTCAGGGTAGTTAGATTATCAGCATAGGAGGTAGCAGTGTATTGCATCCGGTCGGTGCTACCCACATATCCACATCCCCAGGTATCCTGTCGCGCCAAAGGTTTACGCAGGAGAACCAAGCTCCGGATCATCCAAATCACCACCGCTAGTGCAATGAAAGCCCCTGCCAAAAGACTGATGGTTCGCATATCCCCGAGTGAGGTCCCAAAAATCCAGGCTGGCATCGTCAGATGAAATGATGATGCCACCAGGTCCATCAACGGACGGACAAATAAGACAGGGAAAAGGCCGATGGCCATGATCAACACGACGATAGCTACCTGAGGCACCATCATCCAGGGAGATTCCGCTTGATGATTGGGCACTGCCTTTCTTGGTTTACCCAGAAAGACCACTCCATAAGCTTTTGTAAAGCAAAATATTGCAAGGCCACCGATTAAAACCAGTCCAATTAGGGCAGCGAGAATAACTAGGGAAACAAAAAGGCTACTCCCCGAGACGCTCTTGAACATTCCTAGATAGATCAGATATTCCGAGATAAAACCGTTGAAAGGAGGTAACCCGCAAATGGCCAGGGCTCCTATCAGGAAAAAGATGGCCGTCAGTGGCAACTTTCGGATCAGTCCGCCAAGATGCTCAATATTCCTGGTGTGTGTAGATAGATAAACGGATCCTGCATTATAGAATAGCAGTGATTTGAATAAAGAATGGTTCAACACATGTAGCAATCCGCCAGCAAATCCCAGCATGGCCAGGATTGGGTTGGCAGTGGCAATTCCGATCACTCCAAGGCCGGTTCCAATGCCAATAATTCCGATATTTTCAATACTGTGATAGGCCAGCAACCGTTTTAGGTCGTGTTGAGCTATGGCTAAAATCACCCCCAGCACGCCGGATACAATCGAAACAACCAAAATGATCAACCCAATGGTCAGTAATCCCTGCTGCACCTGTGACAAAACCCGGAAGATTCCGTAGATGCCCATCTTGATCATGACCCCCGACATCACCGCTGACACGTGAGAGGGAGCTGCTGGGTGAGCCTGCGGAAGCCAGGTATGCAAGGGAATAAACCCCGCCTTA
>JAAYIP010000232.1 GCA_012523435.1 Bacteroidales bacterium
ACCTGTGACCCATCGACCTGGTTTGGTGGTCGAAATTAATGCTCTTTGGTATTACGCGGTATGCTTTGCAGCTGAATTAGCTGAAAAATCCGGTGATGATGTTTTCCTTGTCGAATGGGGAAACCTTCCAGAAATGATAAAAAATAGTTTTATCGAAGTTTTCTGGGATACGGAACGGAAATATCTGGCTGACTATGTCCATCAGGGTGAGGCCAACTGGGATGTCCGTCCAAACCAAATCTTTGCAACCTCGTTACCCTATTCGCCGCTCCAAGATGAACAAAAGCAAGCGGTTCTCGAACTAGTTCAAGGTGAGTTGCTTACGCCGAAAGGCCTGAGAACTTTATCGCCCAGACATGAGAGTTTTCATGGCTTCTTCGAGGGAGACCATCGCAATAGAGACCTAGCCTACCACCAGGGTACAGTCTGGCCCTGGCTGATGGGACACTTTGCCGAAGGATGGCTCAGGTTGTATGGAAAGAGTGGGAAGCATTTTATACAGACTCTGATAAGAAGTTTTGAAGAGGATGCCTTAGAACATGGTCTGGGTACTATATCAGAAGTGTATGACGGCAATCCGCCTCATCAACCAGCCGGGGCTGTTTCTTTTGCATCAAGTGTAGCTGAAATTCTGAGAATCCAGCTTTTATTAAAAAAAATCTGATCTATGCGAGTACTCATGTTCGGATGGGAATTCCCTCCTCATATCAGTGGAGGGCTGGGTACAGCCTGCTACGGGCTGACAAAGGGATTGGCCTATCATGATCTGGATATTGTCTTCGTTGTTCCAAAATCTTATGGAGATGAGGATCAGTCACTTATTAAGGTGATTGGTGCATCCCAGGTGCCGGTGAAGAGACGACAATACCTGATTGCCGCAGATAAACAGATTAGTAAGGATGGCAGTAGTCAGAATTCTCCCTACAGTATGACCTATATCGAAGTGGGTAGCCGACTGGTACCTTATCTTAGCCCTGAGGAGTTCGAAAGCTTTATCAGAGAGCGTATTGCACATAAAGATTATGCTTGGGCCGAACCATTTACCCGAAATATTCCTGGCTCAGCTATCCTGACTGAAACGGTCGGTACGATCAATTTTACCGGAAAATACGGGCCTGAACTGCTGCAAGAGGTCTCAAATTATTCCCTGGTGGCCTCAGAAATAGCCCAGGAAGAACAGTTTGATCTGATACACGCTCACGATTGGCTGGCTTATCCGGCCGGAATAGCCGCCAAAAAGGCATCAGGTAAACCATTGGTTATCCATGTGCATGCTACAGAATTTGACCGCACGGGAGAAAACTACAACACAATTGTGTTTGATATCGAAAAATCAGGTATGGAGGCAGCCGATCTGATAATTGCCGTCAGTAACCTGACCCGTAACACGGTGATCAATAAATATGGAATTCCGGCGTCGAAGGTAGTTACGGTTTATAATGCCGTGGAGCCCGGTGAACCAGTAGAATATCAGCCAGTTAAAAAAGTTTTGGATGAAAAGATTGTCACCTTTCTTGGCCGGATAACGTATCAAAAGGGCCCTGAATACTTTATTGAAGCAGCTAGTAAAGTCCTTAAACATACGGATAAGGCTCGCTTTGTTATGGCTGGAAGTGGTGACCTTTTGAGGAAAATGATCCGTAGGGCTGCTCGACTGGGGATCATGGAGAAATTCCATTTTACGGATTTCCTAAAAGGGCCTGATGTGGACCAAATGTTTGCTCTTTCGGATGTTTACGTCATGCCTTCAGTTTCAGAGCCCTTCGGAATCAGTCCACTGGAAGCCATGCGGTCCAATGTGCCGGTTATCATATCCAAACAATCAGGAGTTTCCGAAATATTAAAGCATGCGATCAAAATCGACTTCTGGGATGTGGATGCCATGGCCGATGCCATTTATGGACTGATTTCCTATCCTTCACTCTCAGAATTCTTTAGGCAACACGGTCGGGCTGAAGTGGATAAGCTGAAATGGGAAGAGTCGGCCCTTGAAGTCAAAAAGCATTATTCCAACGTATTGAAATCCAGAAAATAAGTCATATGAAAAATATTTGCTTCTATTTTCAGGTCCATCAGCCATTCAGGCTGAAACACTATCGGTTCTTCAATGTGGGGCACGATCATTATTATTATGATGATTACCTGAACAAGCATATTCTAAAAAAAGTAGCTCTTCGTTCTTATCTTCCTACGAACGAACTGCTTTTGAAGCTGATCCAGGAGAGTAAAGGGCAGTTTAAAATTACTTTTTCTATGACGGGAATTCTTCTTGAGCAGCTCGAGCTTTATGCTCCGGAAGTCATCGAGGGATTCAAAAAACTCGCTGATACCGGTCAGGTTGAGTTTCTGTCCGAAACCTACTCCCACTCCCTCGTGGCCCTGTCTAATCCAGATGAATTTAAAAGCCAAGTTAACCTCCATCGTGAGAAAATTCGCTCGTTGTTCGGAAAAGATCCACAAGTATTCCGTAACACGGAGCTAGTCTATTCCGATGCCGTGGGGGAAATGGTGCACAAAATGGGCTTCAAGGCGATGCTGGCCGAAGGAGCTAAACACGCTCTCGGATGGAAGAGTCCCAATTACATGTACTATAACGTCTTAACTCCAAAGTTGAAAGTGTTGTTAAGAAACTACAAGTTAAGTGATGATATTGCCTTCCGCTTTAACGACCGATCCTGGTCGGAATGGCCGCTTACTGCAGATAAGTACCTGGAATGGCTTGCTTCACTGCCGGAAGAGGAAAAGTTTGTAAACCTGTTTATGGACTACGAAACCTTCGGCGAGCATCAACCGGTAGAGTCTGGTATTCATCAGTTCCTTCAAACCTTGGTCGAACGAGTGTTAGCTCACCCCGGTCTTGGGTTCACAACTCCCTCGGATATTGCTTCCAAATATCAACCGGTAGCTCCTCTCTCTGTTCCATACCCTAGCTCTTGGGCGGATGAAGAACGTGACCTGTCGGCCTGGCTGGGTAACGAAATGCAGAAGGAGGCTTTCAATAAACTATACTCCATGACCGCTCTCGTTAGTCAGACTCAGGATGAAAACCTAATTCGGGATTGGGCTTATCTGCAAGCTAGCGATCATTTCTACTATATGTCGACTAAGATGTTCTCTGACCAGTCTGTTCACAACTACTTCAATCCATATAACAATCCATACGATGCGTTTATCAATTATATGAACGTTTTAACGGATTTTATCATGAGAATCGAAAAGCAATCGAATCGACTGAAATACAAGGGTATACCACTTGAAGAGCTTGCTGGCCCGACACTCGATGAGGCTTTGGGCGAATATGAGCTTGCGCTACGGATGCTCCGTAAAAAGAGGAATCACGAGAAAAAAATTCTTCAGAAAAAGGACCCCGTTCAGACCGAAACGGAGAACCCTAAACCAAGCCCAAGTCCAGCCAAGAGAAAGGGAAAATAACACTACATTCGCTGGATTCTTTAGGAAAATTGATTATGACAGAATACGAAAAGAACAATACACCGGAAATATTATTTGAGGTAAGCTGGGAAGTTTGTAATAAGGTTGGCGGAATCCATACGGTACTCAAGACAAAATGCCAGGAAGTCCAAAAAAAGTATGGCGAGCATTATGTCGTAATAGGTCCCGATATCTGGAGAGAGGAGCATGAAAATCCTGAGTTTATCGAGGATGAAAAACTCTTCCTGGGATGGAAGGAGCAAGCGTATGCTGCCGGCCTTCGTTTCAGAACAGGCCGATGGAACATCCCAGGAAAACCAATTGCTCTGATCATTGATTTTACTCCACTGATCAGCCATAAAAATGAGATTTTCAGCAAAGCCTGGGAGGATTATAAGCTGGATTCCCTGACCGGAGGTTGGGACTATGTGGAGTCAGTACTTTTTGGGTATGCTTCAGGATTGATAATCAAGAGTTTCATTGAGTATTACCGATACGACCAGGTCGTTGCTCAATTCCACGAATGGATGACCGGCATGGGGATTCTGTATCTGGAAAAAGAGGCTCCCTATATTGGAACCGTTTTTACAACCCATGCTACCACTGTGGGCCGCTCAATATCCGGCAATGGATTACCCCTTTATGAGAAATTGTCGGAATATAATGGCGATGAAATGTCCAATCGCTTGAATGTCACAGCTAAACACTCACTTGAGAAACTCTCGGCAATTACGGCTAATCAATTTACCACGGTTAGTAGCATTACAGCCGATGAATGTGAGCAGCTGCTGACTAAGCGACCAGATGTCATAACTCCTAATGGTTTTGATCCGGATCTGGTTCCGGATCGTAATGAACTCCAGGCTGCACGAAATCTTGCGCGCCAGCAGATGCGGAAAGTAGTGGAGGCCGTGTTGGGTTATTCTCTGGATCAGGATACGGTTTTCATCGGGCCCAGCGGGCGGTATGAATATCGGAATAAGGGTCTAGACCTATTTATTGATGCGTTGGGCCGGCTCAATCGGAACGATCATCTAAACAAACAGGTGGTTGCCTTGATCATGGTGCCAGCACATAACTACGGACCTAGAAAAAGTATCACTTCCCGCATAAACGGAGAACATTCAGAACCTTCAGGGAGTCGTTATCTCACTCATAATCTGCATAATGCACAGGATGACATCATTCTTAAAGCCTTAGCTGATCAAGGCCTGATGAATGGTGAAGGGGATCCGGTAAAAGCAGTTTTCATCCCATGTTATCTGAATGGTAATGATGGCATTGTTAACCTGAGCTATTACTAGATTCTCGCTGGGCTTGACTATACCGTCTTCCCATCCTATTATGAACCTTGGGGTTATACGCCGTTGGAAAGTCTGGCCTTTGGTGTACCAACCTTAACAACCGATCTGGCTGGTTTTGGGTTGTGGGTGTCATCCTTTAAAAGCAAAACGGCCACAGCATGCGCTGCTGTTCTGCCCCGTAGATCAGTGCAGGATGCCGAAGCGGTAACTTGGCTGGAAAAGAACCTGACTGATTTTCTACAGCTTGATGAGTCTGCCCGCCAGACATTGGTTGACAAGGCATTTAAAGTTAGTAAAGAAGCAACTTGGGATAAGCTTCTCTCGAAATACTTCGAAGCGTATAAGGCATCTTTGTCT
>JAAYIP010000233.1 GCA_012523435.1 Bacteroidales bacterium
ATCCTGCCCAGTATCACCAATAAAAGCCTGCAGACTATCGCCGCTGATATGGGACTGAAAGTGGAGGTGCGCCCCGTACTGGTCGAAGAACTCGAAACATTCGAAGAGGTTGGCGCTTGCGGTACCGCCGCTGTTATCAGTCCGGTAAAAACGATCGTGGATGCCGATACAGGCCATACATACCAGTATTGCCGCGATGGTAACCCCGGCCCTGTGTCGGTGAAACTCTACCAACAACTCACCAAAATCCAGACAGGCGAACTGCCAGATCCCTATGGCTGGATTGAAGTGGTGGATTAACCTTTCGACGGAGTAATATTTTCATAATACCCCCTGGGGTTTGAGCCGGCTCAACAGCCGGCTCTTTTTTTGTTAAATTTTTCAGACTGATAATCAGGAGTTTGTGAAATATAGAATAAAAATTTACTACTATGTGATACAAGCTACTGGAATTTCATTATATCTTTGCAAAGGAAATAACAAGGTTTAAAATAGTACTTTAATTAACCAAACCTACACAAGATGAAAAGAACAATCCAGATTAATCTCGCCGGCAGCATTTTCGCGATTGACGATAATGCCTATGAGATGCTCCGGGATTACCTCCTGAATGTGGAGCGGCAGTTTTCTGGCCGGACCGATGGACGGGAAGTGATCAACGACTTGGAGATGCGAATGGCTGAACTGTTTACCGAAAAGTTAAAACCACACCGAGAGGTAATCTCCCTGGAGGATGTCAGGGAGGTGTTGCAAACCATTGGTTATCCAGAGGACATCTCTGGGAAGCAGAGTGGAGGGGCACAGTACGGACCCCGTTTTACCCGTGGCCGCGGCTCCAAGCGCCTGTATCGCGATCCGGACGACAAGCCCATCGGGGGTGTCTGTTCCGGATTGGCCTACTACTTTAACACGGACCCGCTGTTAATCCGTATCCTCTTCATTATCGCCCTCTTTATGGGCTTCGGATTCCTGCTCTACATCGTTCTCTGGATCGCCCTGCCCCTGGCGCAGACTCCCGAGCAGATCACGGAAATGAAGACCGGCTCCCAATACTTTTAATCAGGATGATCATGAAAAAAGTACTGACAATCATCGGGATGGTTCTAACAATCATCTTGTTGATAATCATAATGATAGCCTGCCAGGGCGGAGTCGTGGGAAACGGAAATGTGGAAACCCGCGATCAAAAAACCGATGATTTTTCGCGACTGGTGCTTACCGGTAATTTCGATGTTTATCTCAATCCTTCAGGGCGTACCGGACTCAAAATGGAGATGGATAATAACCTGTTTGAGGTGGTCAGGATTACCGAGGATGGAAAGACACTCAGAATTGAGACTACACGTAACATATTGCAAGCTAGAGAGAAAAATCTGTTTATCAATATTGACGACCTTGAAAAGCTTGAGCTTAATGGAGCTGTCAGGGTAAACTCCGAATCGCTGATTCGCACCCGCGACCTTACGATAAGCTCGGCCGGGGCTGCCAGGCTTGATTTGGAACTCGACTCCGATCTGTTGAAATTGAATGTCTCAGGTGCTTCAGAAGCCGATATCCGGGGGAAAGCAGATGAAGTGCGACTACACCTCTCGGGCGCGGCTGATTTCGACCTGATGGACCTGATTGCCAATAAGGTGGAGGTTGACCTGTCGGGTGCTGGCAGTGTACGGGTTTATGCTAAAGAGGAACTCGATGTGTCCATATCGGGTGTCGGTAAGGTGAAATACCGGGGTGATCCGGTTATCCATAAGAATATTTCAGGGTTAGGGTCTTTGCAACGTGACTAATAAGATGAAGTGATGGAAAACGATAAATTGGAAAATGCCAAGGCTCAGATGCGAAAAGGGGTGCTGGAGTATTGCATCCTAACCATTCTGGCCCAGCAGGATTGCTATGCCAGCGATATCTTGCGAAAGTTAAAGGACGCCAAGCTGATCGTGGTGGAGGGTACCCTTTACCCGCTGCTTACCCGCCAGAAAAACGCCGGCCTCCTGAGCTACCGATGGGAGGAGTCGCAACAGGGACCGCCACGGAAATACTATAGACTGACCGAATCCGGAAGGGAATTCCTGAGTGAGCTTGACTCATCTTGGTACGAGCTGGTGAAAGCTGTTGACCTGATTCACAAACAATCATAAACCCGGCATCATGAAAAAGACAATCAAAGTCAACCTTGGCGGAATTGTATTCCAACTTGATGAGGATGCCTATGACCTGCTCCGAGAATACCTCGACCGCCTGGAAGCGCGTTTTAGTCAACTGGCCGGAGGAAACGAAATTCTCAATGATATTGAAGTCAGGATGGCCGAACTGTTCAGCCTTAGGTTAACATCGGAACGGGAGGTCGTTAACCTGACCGATGCCCGCGAAGTGACAGCCATCATGGGTGATCCTGCCGAAATCGGAGATGGCGAAGAGGAACCAGAGGTAGAGTCAACAACTACTCATTCAGGTAGTTACCGACGCCGTCGGAGGTTCTACCGCGATCCGGATAATCAGGTCATCGGCGGCGTATGCTCCGGCCTGGGAGCCTATTTCAATCTCGATCCGGTGATCATTCGCGTATTGTTTGTGATGTTTACGCTTGCTTATGGCACAGGACTCCTAGTGTACCTGATCCTTTGGATCGGGATGCCCGAAGCTCGTACTTCGGCCGAAAAACTTGAAATGCATGGCGAAGAAATCAACGTTCTGAACATCGAAAGACGAGTCAGGCAGGATTATGACGATAGAGAGTTCCTCCAGTCGGGCTCCGAAG
>JAAYIP010000367.1 GCA_012523435.1 Bacteroidales bacterium
CAGCACCATCCTGCCGTAGCCCGGGGCGATCTTCTTCCACTTGCCGAACATGACGTTGTTGAGCGCCTGCTGGACGTAGAACTGCGAGACCGGCGTCACCGAGGTGCCGAAGCCGCCCAGGCGCACGGCGTCGTACATCTCGACGATCAGGTCGTCGTACTTGTCCAGGATGTTGTTGTCGCGCATCATCTGCGTGTTCGCCGTGAGGGCCCCGCCGGGCATGGGCGACCAGATGATCTCGGGACTGGTGGCCATGGCCTCGGGCGGGAGGAAATAGTCGGCCATGGCATCCTTGAAGAAGGTCTCCGCATGGCGGATCTTGTCGATGTCGACGCCCAGGTCGTAGTCGCTGCCGCGCAGCGCGTGCCACATCGTGATGATGTCGGGCTGGCAGGTGCCGCCCGAGACGGGGGCCATCGAGAGGTCGAGGCCGTCGGCGCCGCCCTCGAGGGCCGCCAGGTAGCAGGTGATGCCGTTGCCGGCCGTCTCGTGGGAATGGAACTTGATGTGCACCGAATCACCGACCAGCTTGCGGGCGAGCCTGATCGTCTCGCAGACCGTGCGCGGCGTCGAGGTGCCGGAGGCGTCCTTGAAGCAGACGCGGTCGAAGGGGATGCCGGCGGCGATCACCTTCTTGAGGCGGTCAGCGTAGAATTCGGGGGTGTGGGCGCCCTGGCTCTCGACGCCGGGGGGCAGGCCCATCATCGATATCGCGACCTCGTGCTTCAGGCCGGCATTGTGGATGCACTGTCCCGACCAGTTCAGGTTCTCGACGTCGTTGAGGGCGTCGAAGTTGCGGATCGACGAGATGCCGTGCTTCTTGAAGAGATCGGCATGCAGCTTGATGATGTCGGAGGCCTGGGAATCGAGCGCGACGATGTTGACGCCGCGCGAGAGGGTCTGCAGATCGGCCTCCGGGCACGTCTTGCGGAAGAGATCCATCACCTCGAAGGCGTCTTCCTGGCAGTAGAAGTAGCAGGACTGGAAGCGGGCGCCGCCACCGGCCTCGAACCAGCGGATGCCGGCATCGTAGGCGACCTTCACCGCCGGCATGAAGTCGCGGGAGAAGACGCGGGCGCCGTAGACGGACTGGAAGCCGTCGCGGAAGGCGGTGCACATGATCTGGATCTTTTTCTTGGCCACGGGGATGCTCCTCGATGTATATGAATGAAACGTGGAAACAGGTGAACGGGAAATCAGCGGCTGGCGGCGGCGGCGATAACCGCCGCGACTGCGGAATGGTCGGTCACGATTGCGGCGGCCGCGGCGGGACGGGTTGGCACCTTGGGCGTCGCGTCCGGCAGGATATGGTTGAACCGCGGCACGATCCGCGCCGTCAGACGCACGACCAGCACGAGCACGTAGAGGAAGGCGAAGACGATCGCCATGCCCGCGGCCAGCAGCACCAACCCCTGCTCGAGAATCAACGCATTCGCTTCCATGTAAAGCCCCGGTTAAGCCCGAAAAAAGTTGAATATACAATTTATCAGAAGCCCCCGGGCAAAGCGACGACAAAATGGCTCAGGACGGCAGCACGAAGAGGTCGCGCCAGCGCCGCGCCAGCAGATAGCCGGCGAGACCGCCGACCAGATGGGCCGCGTAGGCCACCTGCCCCCATCCCACGACCAGCTGCACGAGGGTGATCGCCATCAGCAGCAGGGCGAGGGTCCGGGC
>JAAYIP010000234.1 GCA_012523435.1 Bacteroidales bacterium
CACCTATACCCTGAATGCCCCCGCAGCCCCCATCCTCATCCAACAATATGCCGAAGAGTTTATTAAGCCGAGGTTGTCTGATATTCCCGGATTATACAAAATCAGAATCTGGGGCGCGATGCCCATGGAATGGGAACTGGATTATGATCAGGACCAACTCCGTTCACTAGGCCTCTCCCGTTTTGATATCGTTCAGGCACTGCGCTTCTGGTTCACCAAGGAGGTCATCGGGATGGGTTACCGAGCTGCCCCGAACCCCCTCCTGCAAGCCCAGAATCCTATTATCCTCCAGACAAACCACCAAAGCGACCTGGAGTGGAAAAATATTCCCGTTGCCAGCATCGGTGGAAGAATCTTGCGAGTTAGCGACCTCTGTAAAGTGCGCTATCGCGAACAGGAACCTACCGGCTACTACCGGATCAACGGAAACAATACGATAAACCTCGTTTTTGTGGCCGAAAAGGAGGCCAACAGCCTCAGAGTAGCCGACCAGATCAAGAAATCTATCCATAACCTGGAAGAAGACTTCCCAGATGGGTACCAGCTCCTGCTTGCAAACGATTCAACCCAGTTCGTTAAAGATGAACTATACAAAATTGTCAGACGTACCATCCTCTCTTTTGCCATCCTCCTTCTGTTCGTACTGCTCGTCAGCCGACAACTCCGATATCTGTTGGTCATCTTTATTAGTCTGATAGCCAATATTTTAATTGCTGTTATCCTCTATTATCTTTTTAAACTGGAGATCAACCTGTACTCGATGGCAGGGATCACCGTCTCGCTGGGAATTATTATCGATAACACCATCATCATGGTGGATCACCTTCGGACTAAAGGCAACCGAAAAGTCTTTTTGGCTATTCTCGCTGCAACCCTCACTACCGTTGGCGCCCTGTCAATCATCCGTTTCATGGGAGAGACCACCCGAATGCAGCTGAAAGATTTTTCTTATGTGCTGATTGCAAGTCTTTTTGTCTCACTTGCAGTGGCTCTCTTCCTGGTGCCTTCATTAGCGGAGCTGATTGGTATCAGTCGGAAACGTAAACGTAAGCGTAAAGGCTCGGATCTCCGTTACCGTAGAAGATTAGTGATTCTAAACCGATGGTACGAACGCTTCATACGCTTCGAACAACGCTTTCGGTGGGCTTTTGTCATTCTCGCTATTTTGCTGTTTGGCTTGCCGGTGAATCGACTGCCTATCAGAATGGAGGGCGAAAAGTGGTACCATCAGCTGTACCGGGCTACTCTGGCCAGTGAAACTTATGTCCAGAAAGTTAAACCAGTGGTGGACAAAGCCCTGGGTGGTACCCTGCGGATCTTTACGACCAAAGTGTTCGAACGATATAGCTACCGAACGCCAGAGCGAACAGCGATTCATGTCCGTGCTTGGCTGCCACAGGGAGCCACCCTGATGCAAATGAACGATTTGATGGTGGAGGTGGAGCGGTATCTTAAAGGATATGAGCAGATTGATCAGTTCCAGACCTCCATCTCCAGCTATAGGAATGCCTCGGTCAACATAACCTTTAAACCGGAGTATGAAAAAGGCGCTTTCCCATACATCCTTTACAGCCAATTGAACGACCTGGCTAATAAAAACACCGGAGCCGACTGGACGGTTAATGGTGTGGGACAATATTTTAGCAATTCGCTCACGGAACGGGTAGGCCAAATGCAAATAGAGCTGACAGGCTATCATTATGAAGATCTGATGGCTTATGCCGAAATGGCTCGCCAACGGGTCATAGAACACCCTCGATGTAGTAAGGCTTTCATTATGAGCGAGAGAAGCTATGAGCGGGATCCTCTGTACCAATATGTCATATCAATGGATCCCGAAACGCTGAGAATGAAAGACCTGACGCCATCCCAAATCTACTCCTGGCTAGAAGGATACTCTATCAGACACAGCCCGGAAGCCTATATTTTTTCTAACCAGAGAACCGAGCCGGTACGCTTTCGCTCTGTCCAGTCGAACCAGTTCGATATCTGGATGATGGGAAATATCCCTATAAACATTGATAAAGAGATGGTTACTCTCAACGGCTTAGGCTACCTGGGAAAAGAGGGGCTGAATAAATCCATCGCGAAAGAGAACCAACAGTACCGCCTGATCGTGGAATATGAGTTCCTTGGTGCAGCTAAATTGGCTCAGATGCACCGCCAGAGTGTCGTGGATGAGATCAAACCACTGCTGGCTGTAGGATTTTCAATAAAAGATTCGACCTACCGCTACTGGCAGCGAGAAGCTAACCGTCAATTCTTTCTGATCCTGATGGTTATCGCAATTATATACATGATCACCTCAATCCTGCTCGAATCGCTCGTCCAACCCCTCGCAGTAGTCCTGATCATTCCTATTTCGTTCGTGGGAGTGTTCCTGACCTTTTTTTTGTTCAACCTGAGCTTCGATCAGGGTGGATTCGCTTCTTTTGTTCTACTCAGTGGCATTGTAGTTAATGCTGCACTCTATATTCTGAACGACTTTAACCTATATGCCCGGTCGGCCTCCCGCCAGATACCCCTTAGTCGCCTCTACCTGAAAGCTTTCAACGGGAAAATTGTACCCATAACCCTAACCGTCCTGTCAACCGTTTTGGGATTGGTTCCCTTTATCGCCGAAGGTCAGGATGAGGTTTTCTGGTTTGCTCTGGCTGCCGGGACAATGGGCGGACTGATTTTTTCGGTCCTCGCCATTATGATCTTTCTCCCGGCTTTTCTGCCGTTGAAAAAGAGAAGAGGAAGACTTAGAATTCCGTTAACATCTGAAGATCACAATAGCTAAATAGCAAGATATGAACAAGTTATTGATTTACGCGCTCTTGCTGGCAAGCCTTGCCGGGATGAGCAGTTGCATGAACAAATCCGAAAAGAAATATGGGAGCG
Source organism: Bacteroidales bacterium (assembly GCA_012523435.1). Classification (GTDB taxonomy): domain Bacteria; phylum Bacteroidota; class Bacteroidia; order Bacteroidales; family UBA12481; genus UBA12481. The sequence goes on from JAAYIP010000234.1 coordinate 2,887, forward strand.
AATTGGGCGATATTAGCGCTAAAGCCGATCCTGTCAGGGTGGAAATCAGTCAGATAGGCTTTGGTAATTTCCCGGTTGAACTGGTCAGCAACGGCCACCTCGAAGCTATCCGTAAAGTATCCATGAGCTTCCGCAAAACTGGCCGGATTGCCCGGATTGAAGTCCGAAACGGATCGTGGATCAAACAGGGTCAAGTCATTGCGGAGCTGGAAAACGAGGTAGAGGAAATCAACCTCGAAGAGGCACGAATCAGGCTAGAGAAAGCCCGCCGCCAAAGAGCCTCCGATCTGATCGGCCAGGGATACTTCGATATTGAGCCGGAAACTCTGAACAGCGAAACCCTGAGGAATTTCAACGTAATATCAGGATTTGCAGAGGCCGAACTGGCCTTCCGTACTGCGGAGATCCAGCTGGAAATGACCCGTCTGGTGGCTCCGTTCGATGGAAGAATTGCCGGGTTGGAAGCTAAAACCGGCAATTTTCCTCCAACGGATAAACCTTTCTGCCTGTTGATCGACGACCGTGAGTTCGATGTGGCCTTCCCGGTGATGGAGACAGAAGTCTTTCGCCTGGTCAACGGTATGGATATCAGCGCCGTACCTTATTCCATTGATTCAATCTCTTTCCCCGGAAAAATCACCGAAATCGACCCCATGATCGACGAACATGGACTGGTGAGAGTTAAAGCCCAAATCAGCAACCAAAGAAATATCCTGATCGAGGGAATGAATGTCAAAGTGTTCATCCGTTACCAGGTTCCCAATTGCCTGTTCGTTCCAAAAGAAGCCCTGGTGCTCCGAAACAACCGGCAGGTGGTTTTTAGTGTCAAAGATGGACGATCCTACTGGAACTATGTGGAAAGCAAACTGGAGAACTCCTTTGGCTACACAATTGAACTGGTGTCAGGTGTTCTCAAAGTTGGCGATACCATCATCACCAAAGGAAATCTCAACCTGGCCCATGACGCCGATATTCAATTCGATTAAACCGATAATGGTAAAGCTTAAATGGTAAATTTCCTTATTCACAGGCCGATAGCGGTGATCATGAGCTTTCTGGCAGTCCTCTTCCTGGGGCTGGTCACCCTCTTCCAATTGCCGGTGTCCCTGATGCCGGATATCGATATCCCGGAAATAACGGTTCAATCAACCAGCCAGGGTACCCCGGCCCGGGAGATGGAACACTCCATTATTGCCCCTCTCCGTAACCAACTGCTGCAGGTAGCCCATTTAGCGGATATTGAAAGCGAAACACGCGATGGCTATGGGGTCATCCGAATGAAGTTTACCCACGGAACCGATATCAACTATGCGTATGTTGAGTGCAATGAGAAGATCGATGATGCGATGAACGGCCTGCCCCGTGACCTCGATCGACCAAGGGTGGTAAAGGCTTCAGCAACAGATATCCCGGTATTCAATTTAATGATTTCACTTAAAGAGGAGAATCCTGATCCCTCTCGTTTCCTGGAAACGAGTGACTTCGTTAAGTCGGTTATACTGAGGAGAATAGAGCAGTTGCCTGAGGTGGCTATGGTTGACCTTTCTGGGGCAGTGGAGTCGGAATTGGTCATCCGACCGGATAATGACAAGATGAGAAGCCTGGGACTCACGGATCAGGATATTTTATCAGCCCTGGAGGGCAGCAGTGCCTCAATTGGTAACCTGATGGTCAGGGAAGGTTACTATCAATATCACATTCAGTTTACCAACTATATCCGAAATACGGAGGATGTTGCCAATCTGTTCGTCGGTCACGGTGAGCGTATCGTCCGACTGCACGAGCTGGCCGAGCTGGAGATTAAATCACAGGAACGTAAAGGTATTTTCCTCAACCGCCAGAAAGAGAGCCTCTGCCTCTCCATCATCAAGCAGGCCAACTCCCGGATGGCTGATCTGAAAAGTAGCCTGGAGCAGATGATGGAAACTTATCGACAGGAGTATCCGCATCTCGAATTTGAATTGGAAAAGGATCAGACTCGGATCCTGACCTATTCCATTAGTAATCTTGGCCAGAGCCTCCTGTTCGGTGCTCTACTGGCCATGCTGGTCATGTTCCTCTTCCTTAAAGACCTTCGTTCTCCACTACTGATCGCCTTCAGTATCCCGGTATCACTGGTCATCTGCCTGCTGTTCTTTTACCTTTTTGGAATATCCATCAATATCATCTCCCTCTCCGGCCTTATCCTGGCTGTTGGGATGATGATCGATAATTCGATCATCGTCATCGATAATATCAACCAATATCTTGATAAAGGCGAGACAATCCATAAGGCTTGCATCCATGGCACCAATGAGGTCATCCGTCCGCTGATATCATCAGGATTGACTACCTGCGCTGTTTTTGTGCCGCTGATCTTTCTTAGTGGAATATCCGGAGCCCTGTTTTATGATCAGGCTATTGCCATCGCCGTCGGCTTGGCAGCCTCTTTCATCGTTTCAATCACCCTCATTCCCACACTCTTCCGGCTTTTCTACCACCGTAAAACAAAAACCTCTTCAAACCGGTTTCTTCGTAAAATCAACGCTATTGATTACGAAAAGGCTTATGATCAATCCTTTAATCATGTGTTTAAACATCGCCGAATTTACCTTCCTGTGGTTCTTTTAATTCTGATGGCTATCTACCCGATGGCCCGGATGATCGGAATCAGCCGCTTTCCGGATATCAAGCAGACTGAATTAATTGCCCGGATCGACTGGAATGAGCCGATCCACGTGGAGGAAAATGCAAATCGCATTAAGAGCCTTGTCTCCAGTCTGCCCGATTCACTGCTGCAATACTCTTCCCTAATTGGAGAACAACAATTTGTCTTGAACCAATCGGCCGATCGAACCTCATCCGAATCTGAAGTGTATTTTATGGTAGCTGACCCTGAGTCGATTATACCATTAACCAACCGAGTGAGAGATTCCATCACCAGCCACTATCCGGTCGCCCGGATCTCTTTTCATAAGCCTGAGAATATCTTTGAAGCCATCTTCTCCGAAGATATTCCCGAGCTGCTAACCCGCTTAACCAGCCTGAAAGGGCAGGAACAGCCTACCCTGGAGGAGGTGTGGCGTTTTACAGATTCGATCGCCCAGGCAGAAAACCTGGAGTTTCAGCCAGTTCCGGTTAATGATCAGATTGTTATTGAAGTGGATCCCGAACGACTGATCCTGTATAAGGTCTCTTTCGTGGAACTGACAAACCAGCTGCAGAAAGCCTTCAACCAGAGGCGAATAGGTATTCTTAAAACCTACCAGAAGTTTATCCCGATCCTGTTGGCCGACAATAAAAAGTCGGTTGTCGAGATTGTCAACCATACCTTTGTCCGTAACCAGGAGGGTAACGAATATCCACTTTCTGCCTTTGTGACGCTGGGCCATGAGCAGCAATACAAAACCATCCGGGCCTCCCGAAATGGCGAATATGTTCCGCTGGAACTGAAAACTGATGCCGCGGACGTAGGATCAACAATCGGTAAGATCCGATCAGCCTTAAAAAACTCCATGATCCTCCAGGCAGATTTCTCGGGTACCTGGTTTACCCAGAAAACCCTGATCAAAGAACTATCGGTGGTTCTACTCATCTCCCTGGTTCTGCTGTTTTTCATTCTGGCAGCACAATTTGAGTCTTTTGTTCAGCCGCTGATTGTCCTGCTGGAGCTGCCTATTGACATAGCAGGAGCACTTTTCATGCTCTGGATTTTTGGTGAAACCCTCAACCTGATGTCTGCCATCGGAATCATCGTCATGGGAGGGATCATCATTAATGACTCTATTCTGAAGATTGATACGATTAACCGGACCAGAGCTGCTGGATATCGTGTGTTGGAGGCGGTTCATATTGCCGGGAAGCGAAGGCTGAAGCCGATCATTATGACTAGCCTGACCACAGTCTTGGGTCTTCTTCCGGTCATGTTCTTCCAAGGACTCGGAACCGATCTTCAAAAACCTTTGGCTCTGACTATTATGGGGGGGATGACCATTGGTACGCTGGTGAGTCTCTACATCCTGCCAATGGTTTATTGGTTAGTTTACCGCCACCAAGATAAATGAACAAAAAAAAGCAGGGGATGATCTTTAAAATCACCCCCTGCAGTCATCAGGTGTTAGCAAGCTTCGTGGTCAGCGTTAAAATTACACCAGGAGTATTCTTCTTCACAGGAGGTGCAACAATCAATCATGGTGATCCGAGTGTCAATGTTCAACTTGAAAACCGTGTTTTTCGACAAATCCAACCCGTATTCCAAGTTGAATTTAATCGGATCCAGGTGACATTGTTTTTTTGAACAGGCGCTCTTTTGCCACCCGCTTCCATCCACAGTGGAGTTCTTTTTTGGATCATCATCTGCAACCGCGGAAGTGATAACTCCCGTTGTCAACAGAATAGATAAAACGATTAATGTTCTGAGCAATAGTTTCATGAATTATGGTTTTTAAGGTTCTAGTTAAGCCACTCTTTTTTCACCCGGGCGATATACACGATCGGTCGATCTTGGGCAATCGCTTCCTGGATGATTTTTTCAATACCCTTCAGCGCCAGGTTATCCGGGCGCTCGGTACGGCTAGCTTCAAGGCTTTCCTGGAGCAGCCAGATTACATCCATGTTGTAGATCCCGACTAGTTCATCCTGGTTGCCTGAACCAATCGGAAATACAGTTGGGAATAGTGTGTGACTGTTTTGGATCGACTGAGAATAGTAACCTTTACTTAATTTCTTGTCAATCAGTACAAAATGTTGCTGATTCTCCTTTGAGAACCAAAACAGACGAATCGGACCAAAAGCAATCAATTGGTCTTTGCATTGCATATAGCTACTGTTAAATATTTGCGGCTGTTGTGGACTGTTGAAGGGAACCTGCCTCAACTCGTCGGGCATTTCCATTTTTCCTGGATCAATAATCATATCGATCGAAACCCGGCCGTTTGCTTCGACCCGGTAAATCGTGTCGCTCTGACTCATCACCAGAAGACCATCTTCAAACTTTTCCATATGCCGTTGATAATTAACAGCCCAATACGGAGTGTATTCGCCAATAGGCTTATTCTGGCTGATAAAAGCCCCATCTTCGCGCATCAGAAAAATCCCGGGGGATATTGAATCTCGTCCCCGGTAACTGTTGAAAATCGAAAAAGCGGTTACCATATCTTTCCCTAAGCCTGTCATCTCATGAGCACCATAGTCAACGGGAGTTTCCCTCAAATAGTGACCTTCGAGATCATAGACTAAAATTTTAGGCGGGATCCGGCTGTGCAGATAGAGTTCGTTCTTTTCCGGACGAATCCAAAAGCCGTTCAGCTCCGGATATTCTCCGGGCCCCTTCCCAACCCGCTGGATCCGATAGCGAAACCGGCCAG
>JAAYIP010000235.1 GCA_012523435.1 Bacteroidales bacterium
ACCCAAAGACTATCGTTTTATTATCCAGGATGCACCTGCCCGCCTCTTCACCATGCGGCAGATGAATGAATCGTACCTCTCGGGCTACCGGATGATGTCCCGGGTGCTGGATCAGGAGGTGGGAACAAAGTATTCCGACCCTATCCAGTTGATTCTCATCGCATTCTTTCTTCAGCCACTGACCCATGAAGAGGGCCACCGATCCATCTTAACGGCCAAACACATCGGGTCGATATCCCAACCCTATTTCAACCGACACGGAGCCGCTTATGTCAATGGGGTGACAGATGCTACGCTACGCGACCTGCGCGACCGCGACCTGCCTAACTATATCCGACTGCATACCGCAGGACTGGAGTCGGATTATATGCTCACCCATCGAATGGAGGCTCTCGGGAGCTTCGGACAGGATGACTTCCGCCATTTTATGTGGGAATACTGGACCCGCAAGCTGGGTATCATGCAGTATTATGTGCTGGGACTGTTCGGTTTTGAAGTGGGAATTACCGAAGAAGCTGATGAGCTCGAACGCGATATCGTTGGATATGACACCTACGGAGCTGCCAGGCATCTTTTCCGTCCTACTATGGAGTTTTATCGGTACACCGGATATGATGAGCTGACTGGCGAAGAGGCCCGGCTTGTCCGCCGCGCCGGATTCCGTTCGCTGCTGAACCTTCTGAACCCCATGATCATCGGTCGCACAGGCTTCGACCTGGGCCCCTCCACCCGAATCAATGTCGGCATGGGCTACACCATGGCTCCCTTTGGTGATTTCATCGATGAAAACATCTGGATAAAACATAAAAAGCTGAATATCAGCGCTTATGTTAGGCAGTTTCAAAGCCGGACACAGTGGTTTCACGGATTTGGACTAGGCTTATCGGACTATCCTTTGACGCGCAACCTGGTGGCTGGTTTGACAGCACACTACTGGAATCAACCGGTGGGTTTTGACTTTAATACGACACAATCATTCCACGGGGGAGCTTTTGATTTGGATATAGGATACTTTTTTAACCTGCCACGGAAATCAGGATTGAGAGCCATTTCCATCGATCTGGGGCTGCTCGGCAAGACCAGCGGTTTTTTACCCGGGGAGCTGTATCTCGAGCAGCATTTGGGGTTACGCCTAGGAACTACTCTTCGCTGGTAGGACTATCAGGAACCGCTGCCGCTGGTTGTCGTAAATCAAAAATCAGCCGGATCGCATCTCTTCCTGTCCGTTTTTTAAGCCACTGCGTGATTTTCTCTTGCTCTGCCAGTGTCAATCCCTCTTCCGGTATGGTTATCAAGGCGATGCCTGTTTTTTGTGCCTGTGAAGCCTCCCGGCTCCAGATGTAACTCTCTGAAAAGGTGAGCTCTTCCACCTGCGGGAATAGGGCATTAATCTCTTTGAATAATTGTTGCCCGACAAACTTCTGATTATCAATTGAATCAAGAATTCTCTCCTTGTCTTGAACCATCAGGTTCAGGCGGCCTAGCTCCGCTTTTAGATTTTCAATCTCCGAAGTTTTTCGATCCACCATATCCAGCGTTAACCCTTGCTCAATGATGATTTCTGGATTTTTTAATGAAAAATCGGCTGCTTTTTCCCTGATGCGTTCTTGTTGATCTTTGGTCATGGTAGCCCCGCCATAAATCAGCCGAATCGTTCTGGTTTTTGGAATGATCTCATTTTTAAGAAGATAGTTTCCTTCGGTCACGCTGACATTATTCACATAATTGTGTGCATGTTCGGTGAAGCGCTCCTTCTGAACGAGGTTCCAGCCGAAATAGAAACTGGGGATTAGAATCAGGACAATTACAATAGATATGTACCGGTTGATTTTCTTTTTGCTCTTCTCCTCGATGATGGCACGGATGGGGAACTTAAGGATTTGGGAGATGGCTACGGATGAGAGGGCGATGAAGACGGTGTTGATGGTAAAGAGATAGATGGCGCCGAAGAAATACTGGAATTGGGCCGTAGCCAGTCCATAACCTGCTGTGCAGAGTGGGGGCATCAGGGCGGTGGCGATGGCCACACCGGGGATCACATTACCTTTCTGCTTACTGCTGATGGCCACAATACCCGCCAATCCACCAAATAGGGCGATCAGCACATCGTAGATGGTTGGGCTGGTGCGGGCTAATAATTCGGAGTGGGCAGTGGATATCGGGCTGACAATGAAGTAGGTAGTGGATGCCAGGAGGGAAGCGCCGACCGCGAAGGTGAAGTTTTTTACCGATTTTCGGAACAGGGGCATGTCGTACGTGGCGATGCTGTAACCCATCCCGTTGATGGGGCCCATGAGCGGGGAGATCAACATGGCACCGATAATTACCGCGGTGGAGTTCATGTTGAGGCCCACTGAGGCTACCACAATGGCAAACATCAGAATCCACAGGTTGGTGCCCTTGAACACAACATCCTTGGTGATCGACTCATGAATCCTATCGAAATCATCGATTTCGGCTTCCATGCTGAAATAGTCGAACAATTTCCTGATCACGTTGATCGGTTTCATCGTCACTGGTTTTAGGAGACTGCAAATATACGAATTGGGAAGTTGCAAAAAGATAATCTATTCTTCCCCCCAAAAACGCGCAGAAGTGTTAACTTGCAATCTTTTAACAAATTAAGAAGATGAGAAATTATGATCAAGAAAGTGAACGGATTATTCAGTGGCTCAAGCGCTATACAGGAAAAATTTTCCTGGGGTTGCTGGCGCTGCTGGTAATTGGCACGTCACTTAAAACCGTCAAGCCCGAAGAGGAGGGCGTGGTGCTTTTCCTCGGCCAGTTTACCCGGACGGTTAAACCGGGGCTCAATTTTATTGCTCCACTGGGTCTGGAACGGATGTATAAAATACCGGTTCAGAGGCAGTTAAAGATGGAATTCGGATTTCGAACGGCAGGAACAGGTTCGCGTTCAACCTATTCCAGCAGGGATTATCATGATGAATCCCTCATGCTAACAGGGGATCTGAACCTTTCGGATGTGGAATGGGTTGTACAATACCGTATTGTGGATTCGTATCAATATCTTTTCAAGGTTCGTGATGCTGAAGATGCGCTACGTGATATGTCCGAAGCGGCTGTGCGCAAGACAGTCGGGGATCGTACGGTCAACGAGGTGTTGACGGTGGGCCGCCAGGAGGTAGCCTCCAATGTGGAGGTTCTGCTTCAGGCCATGTGTGAAGAGTATGAGAATGGTCTGCGGATCGATCAGGTGGTGCTGCAGGATGTGAACCCGCCGGAGCCGGTGAAGCCCTCATTTAATGCGGTAAACCAGGCGCAGCAGGAGCGCGCTACCCTGATCAACCAGGCCGAATCAGAATATAACCAGGTGATTCCCAGGGCAACAGGAGAGGCAGAAGAGACTGTTCAGCTGGCCGAAGCTTACGCGCTCAACCGCGTCAACCGCGCCATCGGCGAAGCCGACCGGTTTACATCACTTTATGAGGAGTTTATCAAAGCTCCGGAGGTGACGAAAAAACGGATCTATTTTGAGACACTCGAGCGGATCCTTCCCAAGATCGGCGACAAGATCATTGTGGATGAGAAGGGGAACAATGTGTTGCCTTTGCTGAACATCGACAGAAGAACCCAAACACAGGAGAAGTAAGCCATGAAAACTAAAGCAGTCATTTATATCATTCTAGGAATCCTGGCGATACTCCTCGCTTTTGGAAGCATGTTCATCCTCGACGAGACTGAACAAGCCATCGTTACCCAGTTCGGTAAACCTGTTGGCGGTAGCCGGACAAAGCCGGGCGTGAACTTTAAAGTGCCTCTTATCCAGAAGGTTCAACGGTTTGACAAACGCTATCTGAAATGGAATGGCGATCCGAACCAGGTTCCTACCCAGGATAAGAAATTCATCTTTGTGGACACCTATGCCCGCTGGCAAATCACCGATCCGCTGCAGTTCTACATGCGTCTGCGCGATGAACGCTCAGGCCAGTCGCGACTGGATGATATCCTCGACGGGGAGACCCGCAACGCGGTGGCTAGTTATGAACTTCTCGATATTATCCGTTCGTCGAACCGCACTCCGGAACTGTCAGATGAGTATCTGGTGGAAATCGAAACCCTCGATTCTATCCGGGTGGGCCGCGAACGTATTGAGAAAATGATCCTCGAAAAAGCGAATGAACGTACATCAGATCTGGGAATTATCATTTTGGATTTCCGATTTAAACGGATCAATTATGTGGAGGAAGTTCGTAACAACGTGTACGACAGGATGATCAGCGAACGAAACCGTATTGCCGACCGCTTCCGCTCTGAGGGTCAGGGTGAAGCGCGTAAGATTCAGGGGAATAAGGAACGCGATCTGGCCCAGATCCAATCGGAAGCCATCAAAGAGGCTGAACAGATCCGCGGTCGCGCCGATGCCCGCGCAACAGCCATCTATGCAGCAGCTTATAACCGAACGTCTGCTTCGCGTGAGCTGTACAGCTTCCTGCGAGCCATGGAGACACTGGAAAAATCTTTCGACGATAAAACCAGCCTGATTATCACCACCGATAGTGAGCTGTACCGGTATCTAAAACAGGTGAGGTAACCGATATCATTTGTGTGCGGAATGAATAACTCGCTGTGGGAATGGTATAGTGACGTTATTCTGTTGGAATAGTTCGTATATCTTGATCCGCAATTCGCTTTTGGTCTTCTCTACCCGGAAGATCTCATCGGCCCAGAACAGCAAGGTGAAATCCAGCGAGGAGTCACCGAAGTTGCTAAATCTGACCGTTGGGGCGGGATCTTTTAATACTAAAGAATATTTATCATCCCGCGTAATGACGGTTGTTGTACGCAGGTTGATATGTAACACCTGACAAACCAGGCCGTTAACCTCGATGACATCATTTACCTTAATGGCCGTGTCGGCTAAAAGAATAATCCCCGAAACAAAATCGCCA
>JAAYIP010000029.1 GCA_012523435.1 Bacteroidales bacterium
CGCCAGGAAGGTACTTTTTGTGTCAGCTTGTCGTTCAACCGCTCATCAACCAGATCCAGATCGAGCATTCGCCCCTCGTTCATCCCAAATCCAAACTTTTCTTGAGTACTCATAAGCTTGAATTTCGGTTTTTCAGATATTCAAAAACCTGTACGGCAGCCGATCGCCCGGAAGCCACCGACTCCGGAATACTCATCGGGCCAGAACAAGCACCAGCCAGGAAGAGGCCCGGACAGGACGCAACAGCCTGACTAGCATGGGGATTGTCCGCTTTAAGAAAGGATCGGCCATTACCATGGGAGTCGGATTGGCCATTTAACATCAGCTCCGGACAGGCAGGCACCATACCCACCAGTAAAACCAGCCAATCAACCGTTAGCTTTACCGGCTTACCCAACAGCGTATCCTCAGCTTTCACCCGGATACGACCATACTGATCTTCAGACGCTTCGGAGACTCGCCCCCGGATGAAGCGTATTGCATACTCTTCCTGGGCCTGGCGATAAAGCTCCTCATATCCATTGCCATAGGCCCGAATATCGATGTAAAAATTGTACACACGGCAGCGCGGAAATTGCTCCCGGATCTCAATCGCCTGCTTAATGCCCGTGATACAACAAACCCGGCTGCAATAAGGAACCCCAACCTGCTGATCGCGGGAGCCTACACAATGAACAAAGGCCACAGCCTCAGGATCCTCCTCGCCCCGGCGCAACCGACTGATGTCAGTCTTGAAATGATACTCCAAATCGGGAGAGGTGATCACGCGGGGATAAATTCCATACCCAAACTCCTCTTTTAATCGGGCATCGAAAAAATCGAATCCATTGGCAACAATCACAGCATCAGCATCTTTCGCTTGACTTTCATCCACCAGAATTCTGAGTCGCCCCGCCTGTTTCTCGATCCCGGTGACGAATCGACCGAACTGTTTATTCACTTCCCGGTAGTGGTTCGGATCAAAGAGATCGCGATAAACAACCTCAGCCTCTTCCCTGCCCGGAAACAGCTGATAATACCGGTTTAACTTACCTCCGGCGAACGTCTCTTTTTCGTACCAATCAACCGCCAGTCCCAGCATTGAGGCTGTCTGCGCCGCTGCCGCTCCTGCCGGTCCAGCTCCAATAACCGCCACTCGGTGAGATGTCGTACTACTTTGATTATCTGGATTATGCTTTAATCTTTCACTCATACTGATTGGTTTTGTAAGACGCCACCACCAATCAATCTTCCCTGACGGTCGGCGTATTTCAGTTCGGGTTGGAAAGGAACGCCCATTTTGATCAACAGGGGTTCCACAGGCACCTGGTGGGTTTGCAGGCCGATCTCCCAGGGATCATACCCCAGGATCAGTCCGGCGAGCTCCTCATGCGAAAGCACGGGGATCTTTTGACCATCAGCACCATAGACTAGTCCCTCAGCCTCCTCCAGGGTGTACTGCCATCGGTCGATAAACATATTGCATCCCGGGCAGTTAGTAAGAATCAGGTCAGGCTCATACGGCTTCATAGATTCCAGCTTGATTTTGGTATGGGAGACCGAATAGCCCCGGTTTTCTTGGACAGCATAGTGACGAAATCCGAAACCGCAGCAATGGCGTCTCTCGGGATAGTCAACCACCTCCCCGCCCCACGCTTGAATCAGACCGGCCAATACCTGCGGAAACTCCGATCCACCCACGCCCCTGGCGGGGAAGATCTTGGCATAATGGCATCCGATATGATCCACTACCCGCAGCCTCCGGCCCGTCTCCCGGTTCACAAGGGGGAATTTCATCTGTGCGGCCAGTTCATTGCGATAGCAGTAGATAACATCGGAAGAGTGAACCATATTGACTGGCTCCTGAAAAGTCCGGCCAGTGGCTTCAAACAAATAACCCGCAATACGCTCCCTCAGCTCGGGTTGATGGTGCCACAGGTCGAGAATTTCCGAATAGATCCCGAAAGAGGTGACACAGGAGATGACCAGATTGCGGAGTCCACTGGCATTCATCAACGCAAAATGGCGAGCCACAACCGTCATGATGGTTTCCAAGGGCACTACATCACAATGATATCCGATGCCGGTACAAGTAGTATGCTCCGGATCCTCCACGAGATGTTTACCAAGCTTATCGCGCACAACCTCCATAAACAGTTTCTCGGCACCAGGAAAGAAATTCTGGCGGATGCAACTCCGAACGAAGAAGTAATCATCTCCGGCAATCTCTTTCTGGTAATCTTTCCAATAATTCATCATTCCGCATTACCTATTAAGGTACTCATTATCAATGTCTTTCTGTGCTATCTTCCGCTCCGGCTTCGATCTGATCCCAGAGTTTCATTCCCCCTGTCACCTCAAAGATTCGTTGTAACTCAAGCCTGGTTTGAGGGCCAGGTTTTCGGAGCAGACTACCACCAACCCGGTCGAACGTCTCATCAAAACGCCCGTAAACCTGCGAAGCATTATGAACCATCCATTCCCATACCGGCCCCTGCTCCGGATGTTGATCCGGCTCCATGCGAGTAGGATGGACACAGTAGCCAGTACTCAGAATGTTCTCTCCAATTCCCCTTTTTATGGCGATTTGCTGGCGGCCATAGGTTGATTGGCTGAATAGTCCGGTTTCAATCGAGACTTTGCGCAGGATCTGGATCAGCGAACCGGGGATATTACCTCGTGGGCACCTGGGCTTGCAGCTCATACACTGGCCGCAATACCAGATAGTATCAGAAGAGAGCAGCTCCCTGAGAGTCTCTTCATTGCCTTCCAGAACTTCATTCACAATTTGGCGGGGATCGTAAGGGAAATAGACAGCTGCCGGACAAATGGCAGTGCAAACACCGCAATTAATGCACGACTGGCATGCTTCGCGATAACGGGGATCTTCGGCAATTTTGGCTGCAAGGTCCATAGAAAGACACTTTTGCCAAATTTAGCCTCATTATCAGGACTATATAAGAAGAGAAATACCGAAATCGCAGCTAACTCCTACGTAATCGGAATGTAAAAAATACGACTGGACATCCCGCATAAATACGGAGACGAGAGTTTACAATTCGACCAGTTTCTCTTGGATGGCATAAACCACCAAACTGGCGGTATTCCGACATCCGGTCTTAGCCAGGATATTAGCTCGGTGTGAATCCACTGTTCGCTTACTCAGACAGAGTTCATCCGCAATTTCAAGAGGTGAAAGCCCTTTACAAATGAGCAGCACAATCTCTTTCTCGCGGTCTGACAAAGGAGAATTTGGGGTTAACTCCTCTGGGGCATTTTTCAACGAGTGGACCAGGTTCATCAGCAGCTCGTGAGAAAAATAGTTCCCGCCTTCCACAATGGTTTGGAGCGCCTGCTTTACTTCGGTCACATCCGAGTTCTTGAGTAAAAAGCCCCGTACACCCGCGTCAACCATCTTGAAATAGTAGTCCTGCTCCCCAAACATACTGAGCGTAATAATCTTAAGATCAGGATACTTTGCCAAGGCCTGGCGAGCCGCTTCAATGCCATCCATCTCCGGCATGGCGATATCTAAAAACACAACATCGGGAATCTCCTGCTCCAGAATTTCGAGAAACTCTATCCCGTTAGAAGCTTCGCCACTCACCTCAAATTGATCCAAGGTTTCAATCAACAACCGTAATCCTTTGCGGAACAATTTGTGGTCATCGACTATCAATACGTTATATTTCATGGCTTTACGCTGCATTTAACCTGTATAAACACCCGAAACCCCTGCCCTACCCGAGAATCAAATAACACCTGCCCTTTGAGCGAATTTACCCGGGAACGAATGTTCGATAATCCTGACCCCTCATTGTCCGGATTACGCATCATCTTTTCCACCTCGAAGCCAATCCCATTATCCTGATATTCTAGCTTCAAATGCCCATCTTCATAGTTCAAACTTAGCTGTGCCTCGGTAGATTGCGAATGTTGTATCGTGTTGTTAATCAACTCACTCGACACGCGATAAAAGACAACCTCCACACTTTCGTCAAAACGTTCGCCCTGGAGATTCGTCGTCATCCTGAGATTAATCCGGCGGGATTGGACAAGTTTATTAATATAGTTTCTCAAGGCTCGCACCAGGCCAAAGTTTCGAAGCATATGGGGACTCAGATGGTCGGAGATATCTTTGACGCTCCGGATAGCCTCGTCAGTGGTTTCTCGTGCATTTCTGACAATCTCGAGAGCTTTTGGATCCGTTGATAAACTCTCGACGGTCGAAACGGACATTTTGATGGCACTAAGCAGCGGACCAAGCCCGTCGTGCAAGTCTTTAGCGATGCGTGTACGTTCGCCCTCTTCTGTCTCTAAAATCGCCGTCAGGAATCGTTTCTCGGTTTTCCGTCGTTCAATCTCCACCCGCTTCATGTATTTAAAAATTCGTTGAATGAGAAAAACGCCGGCAGCAAAAAAAACCGAGGTAAAAACACCCATCCAAACATACAGCTCCCTGAAATAATCGGGCTGAAAATTGCTTACGAAGGGAAGTAACTCAATCAGACGCAGGAAAACCATCAGCAAAAGACCAAGGGTAATCAGGATCCAGGAAAGGGCATACTTGGTAGCCCGAAACAGTTTCAGGGCGATCCCGGCTGCAATAAGCTGGATGATAATCGAAATGACCAACAAAAACTTTAGCATATCCCCGGGGTTTTCAACAAAATTAGTCCGAATTGATGGAAATCCGTCAACAAGGTAACCATTTCCAGCGGGATGACTATCTTTGTTAATTCGGTACATTTACTATCACTTGTCAAAATTCTAAACTAATGAACCTAGTTCGATCACTTGCCCTGTTAAGCCTCCTTGGCATTCTGGCTGTGTTGGCTTCCTGCGATAAAGAGAACCAGCCTCCGGTAGCATCCTTCACGATTGATCCTGCAACCGGTAATGAACTAACCATTTTTTATTTCGATGCCAGCGCATCCTCAGATAAAAACGACAAGACTGAGGATTTGGTGGTTATGTGGGATTGGGAAGGCGATGGGCGTTTTGACACTCCGTTTGCTGCGAAAAAGACCGCCGATCACAAATATAGCCAGCCTGGTGAATATCAAGTTACTTTAGTGGTCAAGGACCCCAGAGGCCTCACCGATACCTTGAGTTTGCCCCTGCTAGTGACTAGCTCAAACTTACCACCCGATCCTCCTAGCAATCCAAATCCAGCCGATGGGAATACTACCCTGACTAACAAGCCGTGGCTCAAATGGGACTGCCATGATCCGGACGGAGATGCCATCATCTTCACCTGCTTCTTCGGCACCACAAACCCGCCACCTCAATTCTCTACCAATCAGATGTATGGAACCATCCAGCCTGGCGATCTGGAATACGGAACAACCTATTACTGGAAAATCAATGCCCGCGACGTCAAAGGCAATACATCCGAGGGACCAGTATGGTCGTTCCAAACCATCGATCTGCATTTCAGCACCCTGACCGACAACCGGGATGGACAAACCTATACCACGATCCAAGTGGGCGACGACTGGTGGATGGCCGAAAACCTCCGCTACGAAACAGAAAGCG
The DNA here is from genome assembly GCA_012523435.1 of Bacteroidales bacterium. Lineage (GTDB taxonomy): Bacteria > Bacteroidota > Bacteroidia > Bacteroidales > UBA12481 > UBA12481. The sequence continues at coordinate 5,518 of JAAYIP010000029.1, forward strand.
GTTCCTACTGCTACGAAAATAGCGACGTCCGGTGCAATACCTATGGCAAACTGTACACCTGGGACGCAGCCATGAACGCCTGCCCGGATGGCTGGCATCTGCCAACACTCAATGAATTCCATGCCATGGTCCATACCCTCGGAGGTGTCGACAGCGCAGGAGGTAAGCTAAAAGATACCGAATCGATGCTCTGGAAAGAACCTAACACAGGAGCTACCAACATATCAGGATTCGGAGCCCTGCCAGCTGGCAGACGGTACGATCAAGGTGAATTTGCAGGAGTGGGATACTATGCCCAATTCTTCTCATCTACCGAATATAACAGCCAAGATGCCTACAACCTGACACTCGGCTACGACTACGCATCAACCTTCATCTATAATTACCGGAAATCATATGCCATCTCAGTGCGGTGCGTGAAGGATAAATAGACCGTAATCAGTCTTCCGACATCTCTTTCATCAACTCGCGATATCGTGAGAAAACCCTGGCGCGACTGACACATCCTAGGTATTTCTCTCCGTCAAGCACCACAAGATTGAACTTCCCGGAAGCATGAATCTTCTGAGCCACTATCTCGACGGGATCATGTATATCAACAAGATATTCAGGCATATACATTAAATCTTTGCAGTAGGTGTTCTGATAGAGATCGGTCTCAAACATGATCGGACGAAGCTTCTCCATGATGATCAATCCCAGGAATCTATCCTCATCATCTAACACCGGAAAAATGTTTCGGGTCGATTGAGCCACTACCTTGACCAGCTCTCCAAGCGTCATATCGGGCTTGACCATCATAAAATCATGCTCAATTAAACTTCGGATGTTCATGCGGGTTAACGTAGCCTTATCCTTATTGTGCGTGATGAGTTCACCTCGCTGAGCCAATCGCCTGGTATAGACCGAATGCGGCTCCGCTACCTGCGCCGTTAAAAAGGAGATGGCTACCGTTAACATCAACGGGATAATCAGTACATAACCTCCTGTGATCTCCGCAATCAGAAACATAGCAGTTAATGGTGAACGCATCACACCAGACATCACGCCAGCCATCCCAACAAGCGTAAAGTGCGTTTCAGACACTTCAAAAACTCCGATGGAATTGAGCAATCTGGCTAAAAAGAAACCACTCATCCCCCCTAAAAACAAACTCGGCGCAAATACCCCTCCAACCCC
>JAAYIP010000030.1 GCA_012523435.1 Bacteroidales bacterium
AAGAGGATATTCCCCACCCACAGTACAAGGAAATCATCGAACGATTCGTGGACTGGTTCAAAGACACTTACGGCACGGACCGCTGCTATGACATTATCAAAGGCGATAAGGAGTACTCCAGGAGGGTTTGCCCGGGTATCGTTGAGGCAGGCTATTACAAGATGGTGGAACTGTTGGAGGAGTATGGGGTTATAGAGGAGTAGGTAGCTATCTGCACCAACCACCCCTTATCTGCATCATTTAATGATAGTATGGTGTAGATAAAAGTGTGTTGGAGGAGCTAAGCCGTGCACCTTTTCGATTACCAGAATAAGCCCGCTGACTATCTGACGCCGGAGATCGTCAACCTGATCTCAACCATCCGCGAGCATAAGGGGCGCCAGGATCTTTTTGCGGAGGCCCATGCGGATGAGCTGGAGACACTCCTTCAAGTTGCTAAAATTCAAAGTGTAGGAGCCTCCAACAGGATTGAGGGTATCTCTACCACGGATCGCCGTATCAGGGAGATCGTCCTGGATAAATCTGAACCGCGCAACCGCTCGGAAGAAGAGATCGCCGGCTATCGTGAGGTGCTCTCGCTCATCCATGAAAATTACGATCATATCCCCATCCAACCCAACATCATTTTGCAGCTCCATCGGGATCTTTATTCTTTTTCCAGCTCTTCCATGGGCGGTATCTATAAGAAGACCGATAATCTGATCGCGGAGCTGGACGCCCAGGGCAGGACGCTGATTCGCTTTGAACCTACTCCGGCTCATTTGGCGCCGGGCCAGATGGAGGAACTTTGTGCTGCCTATGAAAAGGCAATACAGGCCAACCGACACGACCCGCTCATTCTAACTGCCATTTTCATTTTGGATTTCCTCTGCATCCACCCTTTCAATGACGGCAATGGCCGCATGAGTCGTCTGCTTACTCTTCTCATGCTCTATCGGACCGGTTTTTGGGTAGGCAAGTACATCAGCTTGGAAACACTGACTGAAGCAACCAAGGATTCCTATTATGACGCTCTGCAATCATCCTCCAGACATTGGAAAGAGAACAAGAATACTTATGAACCTTTTCTCCGTTATTTCCTGGGCATCCTGATCAAGGCCTACCGCGAATTTGAGGACCGGGTGGAACACCTTATTCACCGCAAGGGCAGTAAAGCGGACCGGGTCAAGGCCGTCTTTGACCGAAAGCTTGGCAAGATTACCAAACAGGAGATTCTCACTTTATTACCGGATATCAGTCAATCGACGGTGGAACGGGCTCTGGCGAATATGGTGAAGGAGGGTTATATACGGAAGGTGGATGCTGGTCCGGCGACGGGGTATGTCAGGGAGAATGAAGGTCAGGACGGGTAGGGCAATCAGGCTGGAATTTGCCCTACGGGACAATCCCTACCGTTCATCTCATACATGGTCGTCGCTTGTTGAAGATTAGTAATAAATGTACCGGATGTGGCTTATCTCTTAGTTTATGAATTCGCGCCAGCCATAAGGACTTGATTGGATCTCGTGAATGATAGACTGATATTAACAATTGAATTACAGGAGAAGAAAGAGTTTGTATTCCTGCCTATACAAAGGATCGTCTAGCTAAGATTATGAGTTAAAAAGGGAGCCAATGAATGAATAATGCTGAAAATATGGCTGTTTGGGGCATCCATTCGCAGGACGAAGAACTGTTTCTGAAGTCAAAAGTAATCGCGATTGGCTGGAAAAAAATGGGTGACTTAAGCAAGCTCGAAGCATCCAGAGAAGTCTATAAAGAACGCTATGCCGAAGCATTTCCCGAAGCAAAAATTGGTTCCATCCCTACAAGCGCAGGAATGCTTTTTCGTTTCGTTCATGAGCTTAAGACCGGTGATTATGTGATTTATCCTTCCAAACAGGATCGCCGTGTCAATATTGGAATCGTTGAGGGGGACTATTTTTACCAGCCAGAGGCAGGACACTATGTTCACCAGAGAAAAGTAAAATGGCTGAAACATATTCCCAGAACCTCTTTCTCGCAGGGCGCTCTGTATGAAATAGGGGCTTTTATGACCTTCTTTTCAGTCAAAAATTTTGCAGACGAATTTTTGGAATCACTGGAAAAAGATCCCAGCAAATCAGCAGTAGATGACTCACTTCCAGTAACACCAGACAGCATCATTGAGATGACAACGGATTATGTCATTAAGGAACTCGCTAAACACTTGAAGGGTTATGACTTTGAAGTCTTTGTGGCGGATCTTCTGGAAGCCATGGGTTATCGAACTTCCGTTTCAAAGAAAGGTGGCGACAGAGGCATTGACATTA
>JAAYIP010000236.1 GCA_012523435.1 Bacteroidales bacterium
ATCCAGCGTTTCCCGGATGTGCTCACTATTCCAAACCGATTCGTCATGAAGACTCTTTAATGTAAAAATAATCGTAAGATCAGGATTTGAAACCATCATCAGATAAGCCACTTCCGGAAGATCTCCCACAGGCGGGCAATCAGGATGTCTGATAACAAAATCAGCTTTCAATAGGGTTCCTCGCCCCGGTTCTGAAGTAATCTCCAACGATCCACCAGCCTGTTCTGCATTTTGCTTCAGCAGGGGAATACCGAGACCAACCTTGCGAGTAGTCCTGGTGGTCACAAACGGATTCCCTACCCTAGTCAGCAACTCTGCATCCATCCCTCTGCCATCATCCTCAACCAGCAGCATCAGTTTTCCTTCCGGCGCCAATTCAAGTGTTACCTTGATGGTATCGGCTTCGGCACGAACCGAATTCTGCACAATATCAAGAACATGAAGGCTTAAATCTTTCATTCGCAGCAAGTAACGTTAATGCCTGACTGTAAAGCTGCCCTCAATCCTTCGAAGGTTACCTCCTCTACCTCCATCTCGGTGTATCGCTGCCCAATATGCGAAGGATAATGGGCATCTGAGCTGCAAATCTCAGTAAACTTTGAAGCCTTTCGAGCTGCAAGTTCCATGACATTTAAGGCAGAATCCGGACACCACTCGAGGGCCTCAGCTTTTAAGTCGTCTGGGATAAAGCCCAATTGCGACAGCAGGCTGTAGCTTTTCCGGTTCACATGAGCAGGAATAAACATCCCTCCCAGTTCTCTCACACAATGGGCTACATCGGCGAGCGACTGGTCGATTCCGGAAATCAGTAACCGGCTCTCTTCAAACCGGATATTACCCTGAAAATCAACAACTACCTGATCACCGAAGTAATCGGGATTATTCTTGATATCCGGCAAATGGCGGTCGAGGTATTCCTGAAACACATCAAGAGTCTCATAATCATCAAAGAACGCTAAGCAATGTATCTCTTCGCGGGTGTTAATCTCGGCACCAGCCAGGATGAACAATCCGCTGTCTTTTTCCTCCATCTTGATCAACCTGGCCTGGCGGGTGGAATTGTGATCCGTGATTCCAATCACGTTCAGTTCCTCTTCCCTGGCTCTTCGAAGGATGGTGTTAGGATCCATTTCGAGGCTGCCACAAGGTGACAAAGTGGTATGTATATGCCAATCAACGCGAATCCTCTTCATCTCTGGAAAGGATCAAAGATATCCGGGCACAGGTCTCGAATGTAGGATCCGGGGTTCCCAGTAGGGCAATCCCTTCCTCCACAGCCTTCTGCAAAACCTCTGGAGCCGGGTCCTGTCCATGGACCAGAATGATCCCGGCCAGGTCTTTCAGGCTCGCCACAGCAACCACATTAAGATGGTTTTGCAGCGTGATCCAGAGGGTATCCTGTTGGGCGTGTCCCATAACATCGCTCAGCAGATCTGAGGCATAACCACCGGCAATTTTCCGGTCGAGGTCCCTGCCTTCAGCAAAGACCCTAAGATCCAGTTCAGCAATTAAATTACGCAGTGTCATGAATTTACAGTTTAATCTGTTTAATCTTCCCTGACCACACCTCTCGTATGGGCTTGATAACATCCGATAAGTCAGCACTCTCATCAATCAGATTCCCCAGACCGATAAATGGACATTGCTCAATCGAGCCTTTACCCAATATGATGTCCTCTGCCAAAGCGTTACATTCTGGAGCTCCGCAAGCAGCACAGTCCAGCCCGGGCAATTTCGACTCAATATCCTGTAAAGCAGTCAGTTTAGTCATGGCTACGCCAACTTCTTGATCCAGTTTCAAGATCGATCGTGGTTCGATGGGGTCAACCGATGCCTGGCTGATCAAATAATCACGGTACTGATCCAGGACACCAGGAGATTCAGCCGGTTTTGAAGAGCAGTTCACAGCTCGTTGTTCCATTGTCTCTACGGTCAGAAAAGGATTACTAGGAGCAAGGATACCTCCAGGACAACCTTCCTGGCAAGCCCGGAGTTCCAGGAAATCAACTCCTTTAACCTGATCCATCTCCACTTTCTCCAGAAAGTTACACACTTCTTGAATACCATCAATACCCAGGGCCCGAACATTAAAACAGGAAACCTCACCGCGGGTAAGAGTCCACTTAATTGCCTGTGAACCAGGACTCAATACTTTAATACCATTATCCGTCTCCGGTTTTCGGCATATTGAAGCCAAGACTTTATTATATAGAAAGTCCATGTTAATCACACCGTTTATGGATGAAACGCGCTCACCCACCGGTGATTTGACGGCTGCAATTTTGGCAGCGCAGGGGGTTACATAGAAAATTCCGATCTGATCGGCACGGTATCCCTGATCTTCGTAGTATTTCCGACAATAAATCGCTGATATGTCATGCGGCGTTTTCAGGCGGATAATGTGTGAAGTCAGAGATGGGTAACGCACCTGGATCAACCTGACCACTGATGGGCAGAAAGAGGAGATCAGGGGTATCTGGTGGCTATGCTTCTTGAGATAGGCCCCTATTTCATCCCGTATGATTTCAACTCCATGCTCCACTTCAAAGACAGAGGTGAAACCCAATCTGATCAGTGTGCTATAGATATCCTCAGGCTTGATATGATCCGGGAATTGTCCTAAAAACACGGACGGAATAAGGGCAACGCGGACCGGGTAGTTGAGAATCAACGAAAGGTCGTCCTGTTCAACCCGGATAGCTCGGACTGGGCAAACACGATAGCAGTTTCCACAATCGATACAACGGTTTGCATCGATTCGGGCCTTCCCATCCCGAACCCTGATGGCTTTCGTTGGGCAGACGCGCATGCAGTGGACACACCCGTTGCAAATATCGGTGTCCACAAATAGTGCATGATGAAAACTGGTCTGCTGATCCATTAGCTAATCTTATTGACTATTCGAACTTCTGTTCCAACTCCCGGATCTGATTTGATTTCCAAAGAATCGGAATTTGACTTCATGTTGAACAAGCCCATCCCAGCGCCAAATCCCATCTCTCGTACCGTTGGAGAAGCCGTTGAGTAACCCTTTTGCATAGCCCGTTCGATATCTTCTATCCCGGGACCGGCATCTTTGACTACGATCACGATCTCATCCGGAGAAATATCAACCATCACTTTCCCGTTCCAAGCATGCGCTACCACATTCACTTCGGCTTCATACAAAGCTACAACCGTTCGTCTGATCAATACCGGATCTAGGTTGAGACTTTTGAGTATCCTTTTCAGATGACTCGAAGCTTCACCAGCATGTGTGAAATCCCCTCCCGATATGGTATAGCTATATTCCATTAGTACACCGGTTTCAATCCGGATTCATAGAGAATGCCTGCTGATTTAAACATCGAAAATGAGGTCTTAATCAAAACCATATCATTTTCTTTTACCAACCTAATCATCTCTTCAGTTACTTCTTTATCCCTCACCATGAGGATATACCTGATATCAGCCATTTCTGCAGTCCGGATAGCCTGCACATTGGCCAACCCCGTAATCAGGAGGATATCTGAGCATCCAAGAGTCAAAACATCACTCATCAGATCCGAACAGAATGCCCGGTCAACCTCATCCGGCAAGTGCGCTTTCCCGCAAACCAGGGTCCCTTGGGTTACACGAATAATTTCCTCAATGGTCATTTCAACTTCCTTTTTAGTAACCTGTTAGATTTGGATAAACCTTATTTGTTATTCCTCTAACAATGTTATTGTTTTCACAGCAAATATAATAGTGTTTTGCGAAGTAACAAATGATCAATATTAGGTTTTGAAAAAATGAGGGCTTCCCATCAGGGCAGCCCTCATTTCATTCAGTTTACTGATTGTCAACTATTAATACCGCTTTCTTGGCGTGTAGTGGGTATGCAGCAGGGTATGGGCTTTATGGCTGTTAGGAGCGCCCAGGAATTCTTCATAAAGAATTTTGACTTCCGGGTTATCATGAGATTTCCTTAGAGGCAGACCTGCATCCTCATTGTAAATAGCCTGAGATCTCTTGTTGCGGATTTCGGCGCTAGTTGGGATCGGCTGACCGCCACCTCCAAGGCACCCACCCGGGCAAGCCATGATTTCAATGAAGTGGTAATTCACCAGACCCGCCTTCACAGCCTCCATCAGCTTTTTGGCATTAGCCAGGCTATGGGCTACCGCGCAGGACACTTCTACTCCTTCGAGGAAGCCCCATTCAGGCTGGCAGCCTTCGATTTTAATCGTAGCTTCGCGAACACCTTCGATGCCCCTTACCGGTAGAATGTTCAGGTTTTTAAACGGGACTTCCCGGCCGGTGACAATTTCATAAACCGTCCGGAGAGCAGCTTCCATTACACCACCTGTGGCTCCAAAAATGACTCCAGCACCGGTCGAATCACCCATCAAACTATCATAATGCGATTCTTCCAGGTTCCGGAAATTGATCCCGGCTTGTTTAATCATCGTCCCCAACTCTCTGGTTGTCAATACATAATCAACATCCTTATAGCCACTGGAACGCATTTCCGGGCGGTTAGCCTCGTACTTCTTGGCAGTACAGGGCATGATCGAAACCACACAAACATCTTGAGCCTTAAGGCCTTTCTTAGTGGCATAGTAAGTCTTAGCTAAAGCACCGAACATCTGTTGCGGAGACTTGCAGGTAGAGACGTTTGGCAGAAACTCCGGAAAGGTGTGCTCAATGAATTTAACCCATCCTGGTGAGCAGGAGGTAGTCATCGGCAGGGCAACGGTCTCATCTTTATCTACCAAGACCTTTTTGAGCCTGGTCAGCAGTTCGGTACCCTCTTCCAGGATGGTCAGGTCGGCCGTAAAATCGGTATCCAAAACCGAATTAAAACCTAACCGTCTCAAGGCTGTTACCATTTTCCCGGTCAGCCGTTCACCCGGATCATAACCCAGTTCCTCACCGATAGCAACCCTGACAGCCGGAGCCGTCTGAACAACAACATGTTTGGTTGGATCATTGATGGCATCCCAAACCTCTTCGATATTGGTCTTTTCCACCAAAGCTCCCACGGGGCAACGGTTGATACACTGTCCGCAGTTGGTACAAACCACCTCAACCAGAGGATGATCCAGGAAAGTTGAGATCTTCTGATGATCGCCCTTGTATGCAACCGCCAATGCAGAAACACCCTGAATATCGTGACAAGTTCTGACACATCGTTGGCAGCGGATACATTTGCTGTCATCTTTGATGATTGATGGAGAAAGATCATCGATAGTAAGGCGACGTTCATTGATCAAATCGATGAACACATGCTCACCAACGCGGTATTCATGGGCAAGATTCTGCAGTTCGCAATTGCCATTCTTGTAGCACTTGGTACAATCAGCGTTATGCTCCGAAAGCAAAAGCTGAATGATGGTTTTCCTGGCAGTTCTGACTGTTGCGCTGTTGGTGTGAATGCACATTCCCTCGGCGACCGGAGTGGCGCAGGCGGCAACCAGTGCTTTGGCTCCTACCTGTTCTACAACGCACACCCGGCAGTTCCCGGCAACACAAAGATCCTCGTGATAACAGAGGGTTGGAATCCTGAAATCCAGCTTTTTAGCGGCCTCAAGGATAGTGGTTCCTTCCGGAACGGTAACCGGAATATCGTTTATCGTTAAATTGACTGAAAACTTATTCATAGTCCTGAAATTTTCTTAGTAAATGATCTCTTCACGGAAGTTATTCACAATCGAAACAAACGGATTGGCAACTGATTGTCCCAATCCGCATTTGGCTGAGAGCTTCATGGTGGCAGCCAACTTTTTCAGATCTTCGAGATAGGCTGGTGGGCGTTCACCACGCTTGACGGCTTCGATGCCCTTAAGGAGCTGCTGACAGCCAACTCGACAAGGGGTACATTGGCCGCATGATTCTTCGGTAAAGAACTCTAGATAGTCATGAAGCACGTTATACATCGAGCGACTGCTATTGAAAAGCATCATGGAACCACCCGTGGGGATTCCTTCATAGCCGATGATGGTGTCCTTGAAGTTTTTCCTGGGAACACAGCCACCAGAGGCACCTCCAACCTGAACTGCTTTTGTATCGCCATCGCCGAACTCTTCGACGAACTGCTGGACTGTCATTCCGAGCTCAAGCTCATGAATACCAGCTTTCGGAGTATCACCCGATACCGAAAAAACCTTTGATCCGCGCGAGTCACGTGTACCTATTTCCCTGAATTTTTCCGGCCCAAACTGACAGATCATGCAGGCATACACCAAGGTTTCCACGTTATTGATTGCGGTAGGCTTGCCTAAATACCCAGCAACTGTCGGATAGGGAGGCTTATTACGTGGCTCGCCACGATAGCCTTCCATCGACTCAAACAGTGCACTTTCTTCGCCACAGATATAGGCACCAGAACCCGAGCGCATCTGGATGGTGAAATCGAGACCCATCTTTTTCAGGCCGTCATTGAATCGTTTCAGCTTTTCATTCAGAGATTTAAGCAGAAAATTGTACTCTCCTCTCAAATAAATAAACCCTTCTCTAGCTCCCACGGTATAACCGCAAATCGAAAGCCCCGAAAAGACCTTCTCGGGAACTTGGTCCAGAATCTCACGATCCTTAAAAGTACCAGGCTCACCCTCGTCTGCATTACAAATCACATACTTAACCGGGCTATCCTCATTCTTGGTGAACTTCCACTTCAAGCCAGTTGGGAACCCGGCACCGCCGCGACCCTTCAACCCCGAATCGATCATATCCAGGATAATATCATCCGGATTCCGTTGTATCGTCTTTTCGACAACTTTCAGCGGATCTATCCCTTCCTTGTTAAAGATAAAGTCAACCCGCTTTGGTCTAGTGTTTTCAATTTCCATTGTCAATAATCGTTTAGCGTTCAAGTTTTAAGAATCATTAAAATTCACGTACTCTACCCTGCGTTTTCGCGGCGGTATCCATTCACAATCTCAATGGCACGCTGAGGGGTTAATTCCGGGTAAACCTCATCATTGATCAGCATAACCGGTCCCTTGTGACACCAACCCAGACAATTGGCAGTCATCAGCGTAAACTGCTTGTCAACGGTGGTCTCCCCCACTTTGATCCGGAGGGTATCCTCCAACGCTTTAATGATCTCATCCTTACCCGCCATGTGGCAGGAGATGGTTTTACAAACCCTGATACAGTACTTGCCTCTGGGAACGGTATCCAGAAACGTGTAGAAGCTGGCTGTTCCAAAAACCTCGGCCGGTGAAAGGTCTAAGGCTTTAGCAACAGCAATCATCTCCTTGTCTTCCAGATAATTCCGCTCCTTGACAACCGCTTGAAGAATGGGCATCAGAGCAGTCCTGCTTTTCCCGTAAACCTGGGTTACGTCTTCGATAATCTTTTGCACATCTAACATTTCCTGTCTCCTTAATGCGATTTTGGTTAATAAATTGATTGACTGAACGGAGCAATAAGCTATGTTAAAGGAATAACAGATAAAACAGAAGAAAAATGATTATTATTAGCCCAATTCATGACAAAAGTCATGTTTGTAATTGGTCGCGCTGCGCCAACAGATAGCTCCAAACTAAAAAGGGCGGATTCTCACCCGCCCTTCTGATTAATTCGATATAATTCTACCTGACCAGATCCAACTCCTCAATGATATGCTTGGCCCCGGCAAATCGGTCGATAATAAAGAGAGCATAACGAATATCTAAACTGATATTACGGCAGAGATCCGGATCATACATGATGTCGCTCATGGTGCCCTGCCAGTTACGATCGAAATTTACCCCGATTAAATGCCCATCAGCATTCACTACCGGACTCCCAGAGTTCCCTCCCGAGGTATGGTTCGAGGCAATGAAACAGACAGGAATCTGCCCCTCCCTAGTCGCATAATCCCCGTAATCCTTAGTACGATACAGCTCTTTTAATTTCTCGGGTACCCGATAGTCGTAAATATCAGGGTTGTCCTTTTCAATAATGCCCTCAAGGGTGGTCAGGTGATGATACTTAACACCATCCATCGGGGCGTAGTCGGAAACCTGTCCAAAGGTGACCCTGATCGTGGAATTGGCATCAGGGTAAAATAACCGCTCAGGCTCCATCTCCATCTGTGCTGCCATGTATAATCGCTGCAACTCCGGAAGCTGCCTTTGCGCCGGGATCAAACCTGGACTAATGACCTCTCGCTGGAGTTCACTAAGACTCATAAACATCTGAATTGCAGGATCTTTTCTCAATTTTTTTGCTTTCGATACTGAGATCGTTTCCAACATCCGGGTTGTAGACTCTTCGCTGGCAAAGACCGACTTATCAAAAACCATCGCCGCATAGGCTGCAAAATCTCCCTTGAATTGCTCGCGGATTTCCGGCAGCAACTTGGGCTGATAGGCTTCTTCAATTCCGTTGGAATAGGCCTCCATCAGTGAGGCCAGGATCTGCTGATCAGTGGGAGCATGATAATCCTTGAAATGACTGGCAATCATAGGTTTCAAACGCTCTTGAAGCCTAGCAACCTCTTCCCGGTTCTTGCTTTGAGCTGCATCCAAAAGGGATAAAAACCGTCCTGCAAAATTGAAGATCTCGGCCGCGGCTCCAGCATTACGAGCATAAACTGACGCCATCTGAAATGGCACCTCTGCTTCTGCAATCTTGCGATAATTCTCCAGCAACGTGCCGTACTTTTTTACCCTTTCAGGATCTTGCTGAACCCACTCCTGAAATTGCTTCTCATACTCTATTTTCCGATCAATGGCCTTGATCCGGTTCAACCCCAACAGTACACCCTGATTCTTCTTCCATCCATTGGCAATCCCTGATTTCTTGGCAGAATACTGTAGTCTGATTTTCGGACTGATCTCCATGGAAGCCATAATAATATCTAACTTCTTGGTCTGCAGATCAATCGAAGCAGGTATGGTGTAATTAGCCTGACCCTCAATCGAAAAGGATGGAATATATTGAGTCGTGCGTCCCGGATATCCGAAAACCATGGTGAAATCGCCCTTTTCAACCCCTTTCAGGGAGATTGGGAAATGCTTCTTCGGTACATAAGGCTTATTATCAGGCGAATAAGCAGCCGGCTTGTTGTCGGGTCCGGCATAAACCCTGAAGAGCGAAAAATCCCCGGTATGACGAGGCCAAATCCAGTTATCCGTCTCTCCGCCAAACTTACCAATGGCACTTGGTGGCGCTCCTACCAACCTAACATCCCGGTACAGCTCATACACAAATAGAAAATACTGATTACCAGAGAAAAAAGGAGCTATCCGGGCTGTGTAATCATTGCCCTGGGTAGCCTCATTTTGAATCGTTCGACTATTCTCACCGATAACCCGATTTCGCTCCGCCGCACTCATCGACTCGTTCACCCCAGCCAGACATCGTTCGGTGACATCTTCGATGCGAACCAAAAACGTGACCGACAATCCGGGTGCCGGCAGCTCTTCGGCTCTCGACATGGCCCAGAAACCATTAGTCAGATAGTCGTTCTCAACCGTACTCAAGCGCTGAATAGTACCATAACCGCAATGATGGTTCGTGATCAACAACCCTTCGGCCGAAATCATCTCCCCGGTACATCCTCCGCCAAAGATGACGATGGCATCCTTCATGGATGCCTGGTTAACCGAATAGATATCCTCAGCTGTCAACTTAAAACCAGCCTTCTGCATATCGGCAATTTTATACTTCTCAAGAAGCAGCGGAATCCACATCCCCTCTTCGGCAACCAGAATTCTCCCAGTAGCCAAAACCAGGAGTAATAACAAGGTAAGTGTCTTTTTCAATTGATTCATAATAAAACGTTTTATGCCTTAAAGTTGGTAAATTTTTGCAACTCCCGGTACAAAAGATGAATGGGTAAACCCATAACATTATAAAAAGAGCCCTCAATTCGCTGAATCCCCACAAACCCTATCCATTCCTGAATACCATAAGCTCCAGCCTTGTCAAAAGGCTGACAAACATCCACGTATTCTTCTATCTCACTGAAAGATAGATCATCAAAACTTACCTGGGTCCGGGCATGGAAAATCGCTTCCCGCTCCCTACTCCACAAACCAACCCCCGTGATCACCTCATGGGTGTGTCCGGCCAAAGCCGAAAGAATCCGTATCGCATCTTCGCGATCAACCGGCTTACCCAGGATCGTATCATCCAAAACCACAATCGTATCAGCCGTAATTAACAGATCTTCCTCAGACAGCTCCGCAAGAAAAGGTTGCGCCTTCTGCCTGGCTAAAAATTGTGCCACATCCATTGGTGTCATCCCGGTAGGATACCGCTCGTCAGCCTCCTCCTTGAGCCAAACCTGATACGGAATGTGCATATCCTTCAAAAGCTGCTGCCGGCGCGGCGAACGCGAAGCTAACCAGATCCTGTAGTGAGCTAAATGATTCAGAAAATTCTGCATGGTCTAAACAATTATCCCAAAAGAGGCCAGTACCCCTGCGCCCGTAACACCTGTTCAATGATGTCCCGAACACACCCAGCCCCACCGGATAGATTAGAAATATATTGAGAAATCGCCTGAATATCAGGCACTGCATCATTCGGACAGGCTGGTATTCCAACCATCTTCATGACTTCATAATCGGGCAAATCATCACCCATATACAAAATCTGATCAGGCAAAACCGACTCCTTGTCCATAAAATCCTTCAAATCAGCCACTTTATCAACAGAAGCCAGATAAACCGATGAGACACCCAAATCGGAAAAGCGTTTCCGGATCGACTCAGAACGCGCTCCGGTGATAATAGCAACCTTAAAACCTTTCTTTAAAGCCATCTGAATCGCAAAACCATCACGGGTGCTAACCTTCCTCATCATATCACCCGAAGGGTGCAAAACCACCTCATTCGGTGAAATAACCCCATCAACATCGAAAACAAAAGCCCGAATGCGGCGCAGCTCTTCTTTGAAATAATTCATAACTCCCCGGCACTATTAGATTTAACAATACTTATAATCGATTGATTTAAAAGCCTGTACAAGTCGAACCATTCCGGCTTGGAAGATAATTGTTGTAGTTGACTTCTGATGGTGGTTTCGTCCTGCCTTACAGCAGGTCCTGTTTGAGATCTCTCGGGTGAAAGGGCAAGCGCTTTTTCAAAGGTTTCCCGGATTACCGGATATAACCATTCTCGCGGCAAACCTTTCTCATCCATCAACTTCAGCGCTATTGCCAGCAGGTGATTCGTAAAATTACAGGCCCAAACCGCTGCCAAATGCAGTCGCAATTTCTCTTCTGGCGATATCTTAAAAACCTTATCAGTCAGACACATAGCCAGCTGCCTGATGATTCCTTCCGATGCCGGGTCTGATCCCTCAATAAACACCGGAATTTCGCTCAGATTGACCTGCCGGCCAATGGTAAACGTTTGAAGTGGATAAAGATAGCCATACGGATACTTCTGGCAGGCAAAATGCGCCGGAGAGAAGGATCCGCTGGTGTGAATCACCAAACCACGAAAATGGCTGATGTCATGAATCAGCTCAGGCAGAGCTTCATCCGGCACAGTAAGAAACAGAATCTCTAACTCCAGATCCAGGTCAGCAATCTGGTTAGAGTTTCGACAGTGGAGCTGGTGGCCCAATCTTTCGGCGGAAATAGCAGACCGGCTTATCACCTGATCGATCCGGTGACCTGCCAACTGAAAAGCGGGAGCTAACAGCGTAGCAACTTTTCCAGCACCGATAAAACCAATGCTATAGCTCATGTATCATGGTTCAACCAATCTCAATCTTATAGGGGGCAAGGTCATTGGGTTCGAACTGATGAATGAGCAACATCCGCTCACGATTCCAGGCCTGAGCACGCTGAACCCATATCCTGGCTGAATCCTTGTACGTGTTATCTCTCTCTGCATCAACCATCAACAGGTAGCCCACAATAATATGACCAGCCATCTCAACCAGCCGACGGGCATGAAAATCAAAATACCCGCTATCATCACTCTTCTGAGCCTTTTTGATGGCCAACTCATATTCAGCAGTCATCTCGATCAACCTCTTCCTGATCTCCTCCTGATCCGCACTTACCCGCATGGTTTCAAATTCCCGGATCCTGGAAAGGAACAGGCCAGTAGTCACGCCGCGAATGGCAGCAACAACCTGTAACTGGCTGGTTCCCTCGTAGATAGTAGTAATCCGAGCATCACGGTATATTCGCTCAACCGGGAAATCTTTCATAAAACCGGTGCCTCCATGAACCTGGATGGCATCGTAGGCAATCTGATTGCAATATTCGCTGGATAACAGTTTGAGCAGCGGCGTAAACACGTCGGCCAGCCGCTGGTAATATTTCAGCTCTTCCCGCTCCTCCTTCTCCAATTTCCGGTCTTCGGCGATAAAATTATAGGCCTTATATACATCAACATAACGGGCAGTCTCGTATAGCAAAGTCCTGCTAGCCTGAAGCTTAACCCGCATCATGGTCAGCATCTCGTAAACTGCCGGAAATTGGATTATCGGTTTACCAAACTGTTCGCGCTCGTGAGCATATTTAAGTGCTTCGCGATAAGCAGCCTCTGCTATCCCAACCGACTGTGCTCCAATACCCAATCGAGCAGAGTTCATCAGCGCCATAACATATTTTATCAACCCCATCCGCCGATCACCAACCAATTCGGCCGGAGCATCACGAAAAACCAATTCACAGGTCGGCGAACCCTTGATGCCCATTTTATTTTCTATTCTCCGGACAATCAAACCACCTTTTTCTCGGTCGTGGACAAACAGGGATAACCCGCGACCATCACTGGTACCCTCTTCGGATCGTGCCAAGACTAGAGAAACATCAGCATCTCCATTGGTTATGAAGCGCTTAACCCCATTGAGCAACCAAGTCCCCCGATCCTCATCATAATGGGCTTTCAACTGAACTGCTTGAAGATCAGATCCGGCATCCGGCTCGGTTAGGTCCATCGCAGCTGTTGTACCGTATTGAAAACGAGGGAGATACTCTTTTTTGAGCTCCTCCCCAGCAAATTCATGGATCGTCTCGGCACAGTCCTGCAATCCCCAGATATTGGCAAACGCAGCATCAGCGCGAGAAACCATCTCCGCGGCCATGACGTAAGGGGTAACCGGAAAATTAAGCCCTCCAAACTCCCTAGGAAGCGACATTCCCATCAGTCCGGCCTGTGTCAGAACCTCCAGGTTCTCACTGGTTCCACGGGCATATTTCACCCGGCCCTCAACCAAATCAGGGCCCTCTTGATCAATGGATTCGGCATTCGGAGCTATGGTGCTTTCACAGATATCACCCACAATCTCCAGCACCTGATCATACGTATCCTGTGCATCTTCAAAATCTCTTGGAGCATAATCGAACTCATCGCAATCGGCATAGCCTTTCTCCTTGAGTTCGACAATCTTTTTCATTAACGGATGGGTCAGCTGAAACTTCAGATCCCCGTTATCTCGATAGAAATTAGCCATAATCAAGTCTTTTACTTGGAATTCTTCTTGTAATAGCGGATCATCTTCGGAATCACCTCTCCCACATCACCAATGATCGTATAATCGGCGATATGATTGATAGGTGCATTCGGATCCTTGTTGATACTGATAATCATGGACGACTCTTCCATCCCGGCGCGATGCTGGATCTGGCCGGAGATTCCGCAAGCAATATAGAGTTTCGGCCTAACCGTTACCCCGGTCTGCCCTACCTGTCTCTCATGATCGGTAAACCCCGCATCAACAGCCGCACGGGATGCCCCTACTTCTCCTCCAAGGAGTTCGGCCAGGTCATATAGCAGCTGAAAGTTCTCTTTTGAACCCACACCATACCCTCCGGCAACGATGATCGGAGCAGCCTTGATGTTCACCTTCCGCTGTTCGATGTGTCGGTCAATAATCTCGACCACAAAGTCAGTATCGCTAAGCCATTCAACCACAGGCAACTTCCTGATTTCACCGGCACGAAAGTCGGCCAGAGGCTCCTTTTTCATAACACCCTCTCTGACCGTTGCCAACTGTGGACGGGTTTCCGGATTGATGATGGTCGCAAGGATATTGCCACCAAAGGCGGGCCGGATTTGATACAAAAGATTTTTGTATTCGGTATCAATCCTCTTTTCGTAATGATCCCCAATCTCCAACTGGGTGCAATCAGCAGTCAGTCCACTACGCAGCGCCGATGCCACCCGAGGAGCCAGGTCACGTCCAATGGACGTAGCCCCAAAAAGCCCAATCTGAGGCTGCTCCTGCCGGATCAACCTATTTACAATGGAAGCATGTGGAATGGTGGTATAGGGTGAAAGCCGCGGATCCTCCGCAACATACAGAATATCAACTCCATAAGGAAATACCTGATCCGGAATTCCATCCAGGCTGGCTCCAATGGCTACCGCCTCCAACTGACAGTTAAGCTGATGAGCCAGCGACCGAGCCTTGGTAAGGAGTTCGAGGGATACTTCGGCCACTTGGCCTTCATCTATTTCACAGTAAACTAAGAGATTATTCACTTTGACAGAATGATTTCGTTAAAGGATTATCAGCCAATTGTGCTGTTATGAATCAGTTCTCTCACCAGCCATTCGATATCGGCATCTGAGGGGGCAAGCACCTTTGACTCTTTAGCTTTAAAAACCACATTTTCAATCTTTTTCACTTTTGTTGGAGAGCCTGACAGTCCTAGCATATTTTCGTCGGCCTGGACATCATCCACACTCCATTCATCAATCCTCAAGTATGGCCGATCGTTCTGCCAGGCGAAATAGTCTTCATTGCTATGCTGCATTTCGCTTACCGTGTGGGCATATTTGTATTTCATCAGCCTTTTGGCATTTCTGGGCCGGCATGGGGGCGCCGAATTATGCACAGTAACAAGAAGGGGCATAGTAGCCACAACGGTTTCCACCCCACGCTCGAGTCGTCTTTTGACCGTCACTTTCCCATCGGCAATCTCGCCGATCTCCTCAGCATAGGTCACCTGGGGAATGCCGAGCTTTTCAGCCACCTGAGGCCCAACCTGTGCCGTATCTCCATCGATAGCTTGCCGGCCGGCCAGAATCAGTGAATAAGGTTCTAGCTTCCGGATAGCCATCGAAAGAGCATAAGAGGTTGCCAGAGTATCGGAACCAGCAAACTTCCGATCCGTGAGCAGAATGCCACGGTCGGCTCCTCGGTACATCGACTCGCGAATGATTTCGGCCGCCCTTCCGGGGCCCATAGTTAACAGAACGATCTCAGATTCAGGAAAGCGATCCTTGATCCGAAGCGCTTGCTCCAGAGCATTAAGATCCTCCGGGTTGTATATGGCTGGCAGTGCTCCCCGGTTGACTGTCCCGTCAGCCTTCATGGCATCTTTCCCAACATTGCGCGTATCCGGGACTTGTTTAGCTAATACAATGATTCTCAAGTGATTCATGTAAATGTTTTGAAAGTCAGGTGACAAATATAAAAAAAAACCCTGCCAATGGGCAGGGTCTTGAGTTCTATGCTTCGGCCGTAGGGCCGCCGAATGACATGGGCAATATGGGCCCTCCTGATCGTTCCACATTTTTAATTGGACCGTAGGCTGCCTCATACTTGGATAGGTTATCCTGGAGAGCCATAAGTAAACGTTTGGCATGTTCAGGAGTCAGAACTACCCGGCTCTTTACTTTAGCCTTTGGTAATCCTGGCATAATCCGGATGAAGTCCAAAACAAATTCCGAACTGGAGTGGGTGATGATCGCCAGGTTGGAATAGACCCCCTGAGCCACCTCTTCGCTCAGTTCAATGTTAATCTGATTTGACTTTTTTGATTGATCTGACATAAATCTTATCCTTTCATTCTTCAGTTTCGGCTTCATTCCCTTGCATCAGAGCTTCATACTCATCCAGGGAACCAACCACCACTTTATCAAAAGTGCGGTTTCCGGTCCCGGCCGGAATCAGATGTCCAACAATCACATTCTCCTTCAGGCCGTGCAGATCATCCACCTTACCTAAAATAGCAGCTTCATTCAACACCTTGGTTGTCTCCTGGAAGGAGGCAGCAGAAAGCCAACTACTGGTTTGGAGGGCCGCACGGGTTATCCCTTGCAGAATCTGACTTGAAGTAGCAGGAACAGCATCCTTGGCCTCAACAATTCTAAGGTCTTTACGCTTTAACTGGGAGTTTTCATCCCGGAGCTTACGGGCAGTTATGATCTGTCCAGGACGAAGGTTTTGAGAATCACCAGCATCTGTAACAAACTTTTTCCCATAAATCTGATCGTTGGCTTCCATCACTTCGATCTTGTCAACAATCTGTTTTTCAAGGAAGTTTGTATTACCCGGATCCTCGATAACTACCTTACGCATCATCTGGCGCACAATCACCTCGAAATGCTTGTCGTTAATCTTTACACCCTGCATCCGGTACACCTCCTGAACTTCGTTCACGATGTATTCCTGAACAGCGGTTGGTCCGGTAATAGCCAGAATATCAGAAGGAGTGATTGAACCATCCGACAGTTTTGTGCCTGCACGAACGTAATCATTTGGCTGCACTAGGATCTGCTTCGAAAGTGAGACAAGATACTTCTTGACTTCACCTGTTTTCGAAGTGATTATGATCTCACGGTTTCCCCTTTTGACTTTACCATATGACACCTCACCGTCGATCTCAGCTACTACGGCCGGATTGGATGGGTTTCTAGCCTCGAAGAGCTCTGTCACCCTGGGCAAACCTCCCGTGATATCACCAGCTTTACTAGCGGATCTTGGAATTTTCACCAGAATCTCACCAGCTTTTACTTTCTCACCTTCCGTAACCGAAATGTGCGATCCTACCGGAACGTTGTAAATTTTGAGCGGTTCGTTATTCTTACCCAGAATCTTGATCTCCGGATTCTTCGTTTTATCCTTGGTTTCAATAATGACTTTCTCTTTGAAACCGGTCTGCTCATCCGACTCCTCTCGGTAAGTAATTCCCTCGATCACACTATCAAAGGAAATCTTTCCAG
>JAAYIP010000237.1 GCA_012523435.1 Bacteroidales bacterium
CCACTCATCCTGTGATGTTCATGGATACCAAGGTACTCAAATCTTTGATAACAATCAAACGAGTTAGGCTCCTGGTCAGCTTCTACAGCCCAAGGTTATCTAACGGGTTTTTAATCTGATCAAACCCCCTGGTTGTTATATGAGTATAAATCTGTGTGGTTTTTGGACTTGCATGCCCTAACAAACTCTGAATATAGCGGAGGTCTGTTCCGTTTTCCAATAAATGAGTTGCAAATGAATGTCTTAGCGTATGCAATGTTACCTGACGCACAATACCAGCCTTGCGGGCAGCTTGCTTTAGAATCATCTGAGCACTTCTTGCTGAGTATTTGCCACCCATCTGACCGGTAAACAGGTACTCCTTTGGCTGGTACATGCGGTAATAGTCTCGCAATATGGACAATAACCGAACCGATAAAAGGGTTATCCGGTCCTTCTTGCCCTTTCCTCCTCTTATGCGAATCATCATCCGCTTGGAGTCAATATCGGAAGGTCTAAGATCTAACGCTTCACTAATCCGCAATCCGGCAGAATAAATGGTCATTATCAGACACTTATGCTTTAGATTATCAATGCTCTCAATAATCCTCTTTACCTCTGCTTCACTGAGTACTGACGGAAGCGTTTTTTCCTTTCTGGGCCGTTCAATATAGTAAACCCTTCTGGGTCCTCGCAAAACTTTTTCGTAGTAGAACTTGATCGCATTGATGGATTGGTTTTGGTAGGAGGAGGATACCTGCCGATCCTCTACCAGGTAAAGTAAAAATGATTGAATTTCTTTCTGGGATATGTCTTCTATCTCCTTGTTACTGTAGTAGTTAATGAACTCTAGGAAGCAGTTCTTGTATGTGTTTATCGTATTGCGACTGTATCGAAGTACTGTGAGCTTCTCCAGATACTGATCAGGAACCTCACGGTAATTGATAACCTCCGAAGGTTTTAACTTTGGCTTTCTGCTCAAATTCCGTTCGTCATTTATATACTGATAATCCCAAGCATGTTGTTTGCAGTAGTCAGCCAATTGCCCCAACGCTCTCTCCGTATGGGCAATGGTCCACCAATTGTTTTCCTTGTCCCAAGCATATAAAGGCAACGTTTTGATCAGCTTCACTAGATCCTTGTCAAATCGGAAGATCAACCTCACCCGTCCAAAATGGTATTTCACCACCAGCAGGGTATTAGCATCAGCGATCGGATAAGTCATTTTTCCCTTAGGAAGTGGTTGCCGTATCTTACCTTCATCCTCGGCTAGCCTGGCACCGAAGTAATTGCGAATCATCGCAATGTTCTCCTCCTTCCGACTGATTACCCAGCAAAATCCTGCCGAATCCCAACGGGCATAATGTAAGGTTCTTAGAAACCGGATGTCCTGGTCATTCTTTTTCATTTTAAGAAGAATAAACCTCTCGGTCAGAACCATCTGAACAGGTTCAGCTTGATCCTTTCTATTTCCTGTGGCTGCCATATGCATCTATTATCGATTTTGGATGGCTAAACGAAAGATTGCGTTCTTGCCACCATTATCCGATATAGATGCATATCATAGGTCAAATCGGAAATTATCCCCCCACCCCACGGCTTCGCCCCCCTCAGTCACATCCGAGATGAGCATGATAAATGACTAAACAACTGTAAACATGTAAGTTAAAAGTAGTCCTTTATCCTTTTCGAATGTATAAACTATCGCGTTACTACACAAAATTTTATCGCCTTTTCGGCTCTGCCAGAAGAAGTAACGGATTATCACCCTCCCGGATGGTCAAACTACCAACCGTCACCTCCGAGTTCCCCCCACCTAAGTGCTCTACAAGATCCAGGGGCGACAGTACCGAGAGAAGCTTCCCCTCCAGAACCGCCTGAGGAGCAACATAAATAAAATCATCGAAATCATCTATAACCTGCTTGGCCTGAACAACCTCGCCACTAACCCGGTCAACCACTACAAAATTCCTGCTGGCCTCAAAGAAATAACTTAAGAAAGAATATCGCTCCGTCTCCAGATAATCATGCGGCGACGAGGCAATACCCCCCTCCTGAATCACCTTGAAAAATAACTCTCCCCTTGGAAGCTGGTACTCCTCCGCCGGCAACTTCTTCGTCCCAAAATCAACATACAAATAGGGCCCAATCCAATCTTTCGTGATCCTGAATATCGTGTCATTGCAAGGCTCTGTATAGAAAACCGACTCTCCAGATTTCGTTAGTACCTGCGCAAACGTTATCGGCCCGGAATCATGATTCCGGAGATCAAAAGGTAACCCATAAGTAAAATCACTGAAATTAGCCGTCGTAACCGCTATCCTGGTCTCCTCCTCACCCGTCACACCTTCAATATAATTAGACCAGATCTTCTTGATAACAACCAATGAATCTGATAGATACATCATGTGCGAGCCCGATATCGGAATCTTCTTTTGCCCCAGAAAAGTCCCATCAGGCTGATAGGTTAACACGACAGACCAAGACAACAGGTGAATCCTGTGCTGGCTATCAATATACAGATCCTTAAGGTCTTCATATTCTCCCGGACCTTTCCCAAGCTTCTTGATTTTCGATAGATACTTCCCCTTCCGGTCAAACATCACCACCTGACCAACCTTCTTGTCGAGAATAATCAGGGTATCAGCTTGAGTGCCCTTTTCACGGGAACAAGCTGCCAACAGCAGCAATGCAATAAAAAAACGAATAAATGCTTCATAATGAGAGGGTTTTACCAGGTAATGGCCATACCTCCCTCCGACGTCTCTTTGTAAATAGAGGGTAAATCATGACCGGTTTGTTTCATGGTTTGGACAATCTTATCGAACGACACCAGGTGACGTCCATCAGAGAGCAGCGAAAAAGTAGCCGTATTCAGCGCCCGCTCGGCAGCAAAAGCATTACGCTCAATGCAGGGCACCTGAACCAGTCCGGCGACCGGATCACACGTTAATCCAAGGTGATGCTCAATGCCCATCTCAGCCGCATATTCAATCTGATGGGGCGTTCCTCCCAACAATTGCGCTGCCGCAGCAGCAGCCATCGCACAGGCCGTTCCAATCTCACCCTGGCAGCCAACCTCCGCACCACTGATCGACGCATTGGTTTTGACAATATTTCCAATCAGCCCCGCAGTAGCTAAAGCTCTATGAATCTTCTGATCCGATAAATCAAAACTCTCTTTTAACCGGGTCAACACCGCCGGCAACACCCCCGAACTTCCGCAGGTAGGCGCCGTGCTGATCAACCCCCCAGCCGCATTCTCCTCCGCTACCGCCAACGCATACGCAAAAATCTTGGTCTTGCTCTCCAACGATCCGGTATAGTTCTTAGCCTTAACATAATAGGAAGCTGCCTTTCGCCTCAAATTAAGACCACCCGGTAAGATCCCCTCATTCTCAATCCCGCGATGCACCGACGCAGACATCACCCGCCAAACCTCCGCTAAATGACTGTATATGCCAACCCCCTCCGATAACTCCACATACTCCCAAAACGATCGACCCGTCTGCTGCGTCCAACGAAGAATGTCATCCATCAGGGAATACTCATAGAGGTTCAAACTCGCCTCGTCTGTCGTAAAATCCGTGATCTTACCTCCCCCAATGCTGAACACCGTCTGCTCTGCAACCAACTGGCCCTCAACATCTAACGCCTCGATCTTCATGCCATTTGGATGCTGGGGCAAAAAAACCCCCGGCTGCCAAACCAAATCCACCCGGTCGGCCCCTAAAACCGAATAGATCACCTGATCCGTCAAATGCCCCCGACCCGTAGCAGCCAAGCTGCCATACAAGGTTACCCTGAAACGAGCAGCCTCCGGATGATTCGCCTGAAAAAGCGTAACAGCCTTCTTTGGGCCCATCGTATGACTACTCGACGGCCCCTGACCAATCCTGAAAATCTCTCTAATTGATTCCATAATAACCCTCCTAACTAACACCTCACAACCTCACACATCACACCTCACAACCTCCCTATACATCCTCTCCTCCAACATATCCAAAAACGCCCTGTTCAGCCTCGATGGCACATTGCCGTAC
>JAAYIP010000238.1 GCA_012523435.1 Bacteroidales bacterium
GAACTTACTGAACAAAAGGAGTTTATACTTTCTCGTGATGAATCACATCATGCGATCAGAGTCTTGCGGCTGGAAGCAGGCTCGCAGATTATCCTGGTCAACGGTCGCGGTGGCTGGTTCCCTTCGACCATTACCCACCCTGATCCCAAAGGCTGTCGGGTTCAGGTAGATGAACGGGTAGAAGGATTTGGGAAGCCATCGTATCATCTGCATATCGCGATCGCCCCAACCAAGCAATCCGAACGGTTCGAGTGGTTTTTGGAAAAGGCAACTGAGATCGGGTTGAGCGAGGTTACCCCGTTGATTTGTGAGCGATCCGAGCGCAAGGATATCAAAACAGAGAGACTGATGCGTGTTGCCATTGCCGCCATGAAACAGTCGGTCAAAGCTTTTCACCCGGATATCCACGAGCCAACCCCTTTTGGACGCTTTATCGGTCAGGCTTTCACTGGTTCCAAAGCCATCGCTCACTGCACAGACGGGGAGAAACAATGGCTCGATCAAGTTGAGAGAGAATCCCGCACCATAACCTTGCTGATTGGCCCCGAGGGAGACTTCAGTCCTAAGGAGATCAAAGAAGCACTTGATCATGGTTTTACCCCTATAACACTAGGTAACAGCAGATTACGGACAGAGACAGCTGGCGTTGTCGCTACCCAAACCGTCGCTTGGATTTTTCGCTAAAGAGTTACCCATTCCCAACTACTGTTTTTTTTAGTATCTTGTAAGGGATTGGCTAATTATCCCTTAACCCTTACAACCCATGTTAGGACGCACACGAAATAAAGCCCAGCTGGATATCTTTGAGGTACCGCTGGAACGACTCCTAGACTCCAAGCATGAACTTTTTGTCGGTGCTACACACATCGACTGGGAGCAGGTGGAAGAACACTTCACCCCGTTTTATTCCCAAAGAGGAAGACCTTCGATCCCGCCTCGGAAGTTGATCGGCATGATGCTCCTCAAGGAACGCTTTAGTTTGAGCGACGAAAAGGTCATGAAGCTCTGGCCCGAAAATCCTTACTGGCAATATTTTTGCGGCGAAGTCCACTTTCAAACGAAGCGGCCGTTCCAAACCAAAGAACTATCCAACTTCAGGAGGAGGATCGGAGCTGAGGGACTGGCACTGATCCGAAGTATCAGTCTTAAACAATTTGGCAAAACCGACGATAAAACATACAAGACATACTCCGACAGGAGAAAGCGGAGCTTTTGGAGGAGGATTGTGGGGGTGTGAAGGAGGTTGTCAAGTTGTCAAGTTGTCAAGTTGTGGGGTGTGGGGTGTGAGGATAGGAGATTCTGATAATATGAGCATAGTAAGAACTAGTCAAGTCGAGTTAAATCGGGTTTTTGGCCCGAGGTGTTGGGTTATGCTTTTTTTCCTTTTTCTTTTGAGTGTACCTTTATCATTCAACCAGACCAGCATGCAAGCAAGAAACAAAGACCGCCAGCCTGTTGTGGCCGGGACATTCTATCCCGCCAATCCAGTCGAACTGTCTAAAACCATCAATGGTTTACTGGCTAATGCCAAACCCGCCTCAAACAAGGGATTTGTTAGAGCTTTGGTGGTTCCCCACGCGGGATATGTTTTTTCCGGCAGTGTGGCAGCATCAGGTTTCAATCAGATCGATCCAAATTACCCGTATCAGAACATCTTTATCCTGGCCTCCTCTCATCGCGTCAGCCTCGGTAAAGCATCGGTTTACACCTCAGGGGATTACATCACACCACTGGGGAGAGTTGAGGTTAATAAAGAGATTTCTAAGAAGTTAGCTACGAGCAATGATTTCTTTACCGATGATCCAGAAGCTCATATGGAGGAACATAGTATTGAAGTCCAATTGCCCTTTCTACAAACAGTCATCAAAAACCCCTTCAAAATCGTTCCTATCGTCCTCGCCAGTCAGGTGACCTCGGTCAGCGAAGCTGTTGCGGAAGAACTTAAGCCATATTTTACCCCTGAGAATCTTTTCATCCTGAGTGCTGACTTTTCGCATTATCCTCCTTACGAGCAGGCCATTCAG
This sequence comes from Bacteroidales bacterium, assembly GCA_012523435.1. Classification (GTDB taxonomy): domain Bacteria; phylum Bacteroidota; class Bacteroidia; order Bacteroidales; family UBA12481; genus UBA12481. The sequence goes on from JAAYIP010000238.1 coordinate 2,025, forward strand.
GTTGACCAGGCCACTGCAGAAGCCTTCTGTAGCAATTCTATCGATGATTTTCTTGCAGTGCTGAAATCAAACGAACAAAAACGGATTCCCGGACTGGTCACCAGCATGTGCGCCTGGCCATCAGGGTTAACCCTGCTTCACCTGACAACCCATAACCGAGCTTTGGAGTTTGTCCGCATTGATTATCAAAATTCGGGCGACAGCAAATTGTACGGCGACAAGTCGGGAGTAGTTGGTTATCACGCTATTACAATTGTTGAAAAACAGGAAAAAGGGTTCATTCTAACCCAGGATGACAGGGAAGAGCTACTCAGAATCGCACGCAACACGCTTGAATCCTATATCCGTCGGCGAGAAACTCCATCCCTTACACCCAAACAGTATAGTCCAAATCTTAAAACGAAAGCCGGAGCCTTTGTGACCCTTAAGGTTGGCGAGAAATTGCGTGGTTGTATCGGATCATTTGAAGCAGACAGGCCTCTCTATCAGCTTGTTCAACAATTGGCGATCGCCTCCTCGACTCAAGATAACCGGTTTTTACCAGTACAACCCAAGGAGCTATCTGATATTCACATTGAAATCTCCGTTTTAACTCCAATGCGTAAAATAAAGGATATCAATGAAATAGTTCTAGGAAAGCATGGGATTTACATCAAAGAGGGATTTCAATCGGGAACCTTTTTACCTCAAGTTGCGCGCGAGACCGGTTGGAATCTGGAGGAGTTTCTTGGGCATTGTGCTCGTGACAAGGCGGGAATTGGTTGGGATGGTTGGAAACAGGCAGAAATTTACGTCTATGAAGCGTTGGAATTTCAAGAAAAGAGGCTTCCGTAATGATCACTAATGCTCCCTATCTGCTTATTCCGATCACTGCCGGCCTTTTGATTCTCTATTTCATCAGCTTGCTATTTAGCCAACTAGAAATTCTATCCAGCAAACTACACCGCCAAATATGGAATTATGCCCTATTGCTGACTTTCCTGGTCACCAGCGTCTTAGGTATCCTGATGGCTATCCAGATTAATTACAAGCTGGAGGTACCTTGGACTGAAAAAGTGTTGCGCTGGCACGTCAATTTTGGTATCGGGATGAGTTTGACCGGTTTGTTCCATTTAAGCTGGCACTTTCTCTATTTTGTGCCTTTTACGAAGCAACTGACAACAAGCGAAGACCCCTTTCCAACTGATAATAAATCACTTACAGGCATCCAGATCAATAACATCAACTTTGTCAGCATTCCATTAGTGATTGGGTTTTCGGCGATATTGGTTCAGACGGTCATGATTCGCGAATTACTTGCCCAGTTTCAAGGCAAAGAGTTACCCCTTTCGATAATTTTTCTGCTTTGGATGGCCAACACTGGTACCGGTTCCATCACCGGATCGGTAGCACGGGATTCGGATCAATTGGGTAAGGCCAAATCATCAGCGAAAGTTATCCTGCTCATCAGAACCCTGATATTTCTGCCGCTGGTTCTGATGCCCTTGCTTTATCTTTTAAAAAAGCAGTTTTTTGCTCCGGGAATCGAAGCCGGTCCATTACCCTTCACTGCTCTCACCTGTATCATCCTGCTACCATACTGCTTTCTGAGTGGATTTGCTTTCACTTGGAGTGCCAGAGTTTTTCAGCCTGACGGGAGTCGTCTCCGGCATTTCTACGGATGGGAAAGTGCCGGAGGAGCTATCGGAGGCCTGATAGTCACCCTGACCATCTTGTTGGGGATGTCATCAATCACCGTTTTGTTTCTTGGGGCTGCAGCGGTAACTCTACTCCTGACGATTCTCTCGAAACAAAACAAAACATCAGGTCTTATCCTGACAGTGATCGTCTTAGCCATAGGCGTTAGTGTGCATAGTGTGGATCTTGATCGGGTTATCACCCGGATGTTTCATCCCAACGAAACAGTTTTGGCCACCCGACCTGGAACCGCCGGACGAATTACCGTTACGGAAACAGGTGGCCAGGAGAATATCTACGAGAACGGTCTGCTGGTACATTCGGCGGGCAATATCATCGTCAATGA
>JAAYIP010000239.1 GCA_012523435.1 Bacteroidales bacterium
CTTCCAGTAGCTTCCAGTTTCCTTTTTCTTTGATTCTCAACAATCTTGAATTGATCCAGACGCTATCTGGTTCTGCCAATACGCGCGCGATTTCAATGCCGATGCCTGAACGTAAGGAGACCCAAACCGCCTGATCTTTTTCAATGCGGATGGTACCTTGAAAGTTGATGCTCTGCTCTCCCGTTCTAGCTTTGCCTGAACATTTTATTTCAATCGGACTGTCAGCAATCTGTTGCTCCAGGACTCTCCTGATCATCTCCGTTTCCATCTTCACCGTTTTTCTTGTTTCTGTCACTTTCCGGCCTGTTTTACATCCGGACATCAGGATTAAAAGTACAAAGAGTGTCAGGAATCCAATCTGTTTAACGTTGAATCTCATCACTTCAATCCGTTAATTATCTTATCATCAATACTATCCGAAACATCCTCTTGTTTGCTCGCCTGCTTCCACATCTCCACGGCTTTATCCTCGTGGCCATTTTTAAACAGAATATCGCCATAGTGTTCCAGTACCTCTCCTGAGTGGTCGATAGTTAGGCTCATCACCTTTTCCATCACCTCCAGGGCTTTTGAATATTCACCTCTTTTAAACAGGACCCAAGCATAGGTATCGAGGTAGGTTGGGTTATCTTTTTCATGTTCAATACAGCGTTTGATCATGTCCAGTGCTTTATCGAGCTGTTCTCCATCCAGGGAGAGATAGTAGCTATAATTATTCAGCACGATGGTGTTATCCGGATCCAGGGCGAGCAATTGGTCAAAATTCCGATATGCTTCCTCTTTGTCACCGGTTCGATAGGCAGCTTCTGATAGCGACAGGTAAAACTGTTGAGTGATCTCTGGAGCCTGTCCGGGAATAGCCATCCCCTTTTTCAATGCCTTCTTAGCGGTCTCATAGTCCTTTAATCCGATCGCGCCAATACCTTTGAAAAGGTGGAAAAGGCTCTGCATGGGAAAGAAGATCAGGGCCGAATCGGCCACGGCAGCAATTTCTTCTATCTTCTCCCGCTCGTTCAGAATGAAGAGCAGATTTTGCCAGGACAGATAGTTGCCCGGGTCGCTCCTGGTGATCCGCCGGTAAATAGGTTCAGCTTCGTCGAGTTTCTCGATGGTGTACAGATAGTTAGCGTACATCGCATCCACCTCAGGGTTACCCTGATCGGTTTCGTACACCACCTTGATCATTTCAATCACGGCCGGATCAGGCTCTTCTTCCTGACCAGCTTTGAGAAATTCGGTGATTATTGCAATCTTGATAGCTGGGTTCACTTCGGTCGAGCGAAAACCTTTAAGAAAGGACTCTCTTGCTGCCTCTTTGTTCCCCTGTTTAAATAGAAAATTTCCATAGGAAAAATTGACCGCAGGATTATCAGGATTCTCCTTCACCAGCCACTGATAGTGTTTCAACGCTTGGTCTTTTTTTCCGGCTGCAACGTATGATTCGGCCAGATGCCCTCTTACTTTAACATCGGAAGGGTATTTTTTGAGCCATTTTTCCAACACAGCCGCTCCCTTGTCCCTTTTCCCCAGAGCTGATTGTATCTCAAACTCTTTCAGCGCTTTCCATCGGTCGAGGGACGGATGTCTGCTTGTCCGTGAGAGCTTCTTCAATGCCTCCTTTTGCATTCCCGCCTGCTGCAATACCTCAATCTCACTGGTTACAAATTCAAGCTTATCGGGATAGCTTTTCTGCAATTCGGCAAAGACTTCGGCACAGGGTTCAAACTTACCTTGTGCCATCAGAGCTTCACATAACAGGATGCCATACCACTCGTTCCGGTTATCTCGCTTCCAGGCATTTCGTGCATAACCCTCTGCGGTAGCATATTCCTTTTCTTGAAGAAATTGTAAGCCCAGCTCATAGAATGGGGCAGGGGATTCCGGTTTCAACTCGATACATTGCTGAAATAGAGCCATCGCCTGGTTGGCCTGACCCCTATTTTTCAGTCGCAAGCCCTCGGCAAAAAGAAATTTGTAACTCTCCTCCTTTGATGCGGTACTGTCCTTGGTCAGATTCACCTGGGCTGATAGCGGCAGGATAAGGAACCCGCTCAACAGAATCAGCACAATTTTTTTTCCTGATATCATTAACGTTAATCCCTTCTATTTCAATTTATTTCACTCCCGTGTGACCGAATCCGCCGGCACCCCGGGTGGTCTCTTCGAGTGAATCGACCTGTTTCCATTCCACGGTTGCATGCTGGTTGATCACCATCTGGCAGATCCGCTCACCATCTTCAATCACCACTTCTTCGGCCGAAAGGTTGATTAAGATGATACCAATCTCTCCGCGGTAATCGGCATCGATGGTTCCGGGTGTGTTAAGAACACTGATTCCTCGCTTCAGAGCTAAACCACTGCGAGGTCTGATCTGAGCTTCATAACCCTCCGGCAATTCGATAAAGAGTCCGGTTGGTACGAGCGCCCTCTCTAACGATTTAAGTATAAGTGGCTTATCCAAATTGGCCCGTAGATCCATTCCGGCCGATAATTCTGTGCTGTAGGAGGGTAACTCGTGTTTGGAGCGGTTGACAATGTTTACTTTCATGTTGTAATGCTATTCCAGTAAGACGATAAAGAAGCGTAAAGAAGAATAAAGAAGAATAAAGAACATTATAGAACGGTTTTTCAATGATATAATTACCTCCTGAACCGTTCTCGCACTCCTTTAACAGCGGAGTCAACATAGCCCGCTCGGAGTATCCTACCAGGAGAATAAACACCAAAAGGAGGCCAGTGTTCATGATTAGCCGAACCCACAGGTTATCCATCCGGAAGAAGAACGAAATCAAGTAAAGAATCACCGCGAAAACCATCCAGAGTCCTATTCTTTTAGTTTCATAAGGGATCGGGTACACCTTGCGTCCCCACAACCAGGAAATGAGCATCATTACCGAATAACAGGCTAGGGTGGCCCAAGCCGAACCCATATAACCAATCCTGGGTACCAATGTCCAGTTAAGCACGATAGTCACCAGCGCACCTATCGTGGCCATGATGGCAGCATATCGGGTAAGATCCCGTACTTTATACCAGACCGACAGATTATAGTAAATTCCGAGAAACAAATTGGCCATCAGCACGATAGGAACTACATTCAATCCCTCCCAAAACTCAGTTTTTCGTAATAATATCACTTTAAAAAAGTCGATATAGAGTTTCGTTAACAGAAAAACCAGCAATCCGGTGATCACGAAATACTTCATCACCCGAGCATAGGTTTCCGGCGCCTTCCGGTCGCCCGAAACAGCAAAAAGGAATGGCTCAAAAGCGTATCGGAACATCTGGATGAACAACGTCATCATCACCGCTATCCGGTAGTTAGCCGAATAGATCCCCACCTGACCCTGATCACCGGTGATCA
>JAAYIP010000031.1 GCA_012523435.1 Bacteroidales bacterium
GCCAGCATGAGCAATGCATGGACTTTTAGTTCATAATTACCTAGGTTAATCAAGGTCTGGTCGAGAAACTCTTTCATTTCAGTTTTTGTTAGGTTACAGCAAATTACAATAACTCTGCTAAATTTGCTTCATTGCCTGAAAAAAAGAAGTCATTATGAGAAAAAAGACTTTACGATTCAAGATTGTTTTCATTGCGGGATTCGGCTGTTTGCTTTCCCTGGGTTTCACCGGTTGTAATTTGATCCCTAAGGGCGAAGATCCAGGTTACCAGGAAGTTATCGTTACTTTGTCCGGAATTTTACCAGCTCCGCCAACCTCCATGTCCGATATGGATCAGATCAGTGTGTACAATCAGACCTCCTGTACTGAGGATGAGCCGGACGAACAGTATTTCCTGGAGTGGAACGGCAATTCATTCTCGTCAAGTCACATCATGAATTGTTCCGACGATGGAGATGTCACCATAACCTATGAGTTTGATATCGAGGGAGAACTCTCGTCTAATCATCAAACCCTTAAATCTTTTACCGGTACCCGGAAAGTGACTTACGTCTCTGGAGATTACCATGATTACATGGAGTTTGCGGTTGAATTGAAAGATGTTCCACTCGATGGAGATGCAGAACTTTTATCAGGTTACGAAACGAGCAATCTACGGAACTATATCGTCAATGCTTCATGGCTCTGGAGAACCACCGAAGATGGTGAGACGAACCAAAAAGAAGGTACAGTTGAGGAGTTTGATCATGGTCGGATGTCGCTCAATGTGCTCTTTTACGGGGGTGTCAGTGAATCGTTTTTGAGCCCAAATAGCCGGTAAACGATCCGGGCGGCTTTCTAGTCATGGGTTGTAACTGCCAGATTTCCATCTGGGGACTTCCAGGAGCTGCGTCACTTCTCATTTGGTGAGACGGATTTTAGATGGTTCGGCCAAGATTAATACTCGCTTCCCGGTGGGGTGAATAGATTAATTTTCCATAACTTTCATTCCTTTAACCTAACTCTTATGCTAACCATCGAAACCAGCCAGCTGACCAAGTATTATGGCAAAGATCGGGGCATCGAAGATCTTGACCTGAAGGTTACGGAAGGCGAGATTTTTGGCTTTATCGGACCTAATGGCGCTGGCAAATCAACTACTATCAGGCTGTTGCTCAGCCTGATATTCCCCACCAGAGGATCGGGGCGCGTTTTCGGCTTGGATATGGTCGCCAAAGCTCCTGAAATTAAAAAACAGATCGGGTTTGTACCATCGGAGGTGAGCTATTACAGCGGGATGACGGTGAAAGAGCTGTTCCGCTACTCGGCCGGATTTTACGGAGCTGAACTGAACGGGTTCTACAAAAGAATGGTCGAGTCGCTCGATATCGACCTGTCACGGCGGATCGAAGACCTCTCTATGGGTAACCGGAAAAAGGTTGCCCTGGTTCAAAGCCTGTTGCATCGGCCCCGGCTGCTTATTCTCGACGAGCCGACCAGCGGACTGGATCCGCTCATGCAACACCGATTTTTCGATCTGCTCCGGGAGGCCAACCGGGAGGGCGCTACCATCTTTTTCTCCTCACACATCCTCAGCGAGGTGGAGAAACTGTGCCACCGCGTGGCGATCATCAAGAAGGGTCGCCTCGTGGAGGAGGCTGATGTGGCCGACCTGAAAAAACGCATGCTTACACGGGTGGATATCCGCCTCACTTCCGATATCCACGGATTAACACTCAATACCCCGGGAATCCTCTCTTTCAACGGCCGTGAACGAACTTACTCCTTTCTGTTCCAGGGTGATATCAAACCACTGGTTGGCGAACTCAGTGGTCTTCCGCTTGATCAGCTCTTTATTGCTGAGCCCGACCTGGAGGAGGTTTTTATGCATTACTACAAAGATACCGATGAACAGGAGGGGCAAAAATGAATAAGACACTCTTTTACAAGGAGTTGAAGCGAGGTTTTATTGGGTGGATATCCGTAGTGGCCATCTCCTGTGGCTATCTAATCCTGATTTTGATCGTGAATTCAACCATGACCCCGATGATGGATTCGGTGGCTGAAATGTTTGGATCGATGCCAGAAGGCTTCCTGAAAGCCCTGAACTTTAGCTCCCAGTCGTGGAGCAACATCATGGGCTTTTATGCCACCTATTTTGTGTTTCTCGTACCCTTGATCACCGGAGGCTTTTCGGTAGTGTGGGGAATTAACATGATTGCCAAGGAAGAGTATCACCGGACGGCCGAGTTTCTGCTGACCAGGCCAGTGCCGAGGCATCAGGTTTTGTCAACCAAGATGGTGGTGGTTTCACTGTATATCCTTTCGACCAACCTACTCATTTACGTGACAGCTCTGGTGGGTATGAGTATCATTGATGCGCAGGCTGTTAACGTTGGAACTTTGACCATACTGCACTTCTATGGGCTGGTGGCGTGCTTTTTACTAATGGCTTTAGGACTGTTTATCAGTATGTTATTCAAGCGTGGCCGGTCGGGTGTTGGTATCGGCATCGGGATTGTGATGGGATGTTACCTGTTCGACATGATTTTAAAGGTTTATGGCAAAGCAGATTTTCTGCTTTATCTGACGCCTTTCAAGTACATCAATCTGGATGTAATTAATCCCGGATATGCCCTGGAAGGATGGAGAATTTTGGTACCCTTGGGGGTGACCATTTTATTGGTCGCGTCTAGCTATCTTCTCTTCAGGCGCAAAGATATTTACACCTGAAAATGCTGATTAACAAGTGTTTAGCGAGATACCTTAAACTCTACTCTGCGGTTTAATGCGCGTCCCTCCGATGTATTATTGGTAGCCACGGGCCGGCTTGAGCCGTAGCCGTTGGATCTGATACGGCTTGGGTCGATGCCTCTGCCCACGAGATACTCTTTCACCGCTTTAGCACGACGCTGGGAGAGATCCAGGTTATGACTCTCGTCACCGGTGGAGTCGGTATGGCCGATGATTTCAAGGCGGTAATGCGGATTATTGCGCATGACATTCACCACATTATCGAGGATCGGATAGGAGACGGCTTTAATCATATCGCGATCGGATTCGAACTGAATTCCCCGGATAGCATCATCGAAGACTTTCTGATCCCCCTCTTTCACCAGGGGGCAGCCGTTGTATTCAAGAAGACCGGGTACTGTAGGGCATTCATCATCGATATCGGGTAATCCGTCGTTATCCGTATCGGGGCAACCCCTGTATTCTTTCGGGCCTGCAGCAAACGGACAGCGGTCGTCCGGGTCCGGAATACCGTCGCCATCGCTATCGGGGCATCCATGAAACTCTTTAAGGCCGGGCTCGGTTGGACAGCGATCTTCGGAGTCTGGGATACCATCGCCATCGGTATCAGGGCATCCTTTATACTCGGGTAATCCCTTGACATCAGGGCACTTATCCATATAGTCCGGAATACCGTCGCCATCGCGGTCGACCGGACAGCCGTCAGGAGTAACCTCTACACCAACAGGTGTTTTGGGGCATTAATCGTACTTATCCAGGACGCCGTCCAGGTCGCTGTCGGTTTTGTCCACGCCGAGATTAACAAAGATTCCTACGGTATGATTCATAAAATGATCGGGTGTACCCTGAATGATCAGGTCGCGCATATCACTCCCGGTGAGGTTTGCCAGAAGCTGATATTGAATGGAGAGCGCGGGGAAAATGTTAAAGCGAATGCCGGCTCCAATCGGGAATGTCAGGTCTGTTCCGGCCAGTGTGCGGATTCCTGGCCTGGTGTTCAAATCACGGCCCTGGGTGAAGTAGGCAAAGCCTCCACCGACAGCAAGAAATGGTGCCACGCGGGCATTTTCCTGTAGGATATAGCCGTTGTTAAGTTTGTATTTAAATAGCAGGTTCCCATTAACCATGGAAGCCAGGAAGTTGGTGGTCCAATCCTGGAAGTACCCGTAATCACCGTATTCAACCTGCAGTGCCACGTCAAACGAAGGACTGAGGTACCGCGCGCCGGTGACACCGATGGTTGCATAGTGCGGAACGAAATCCAGGAAACCACTTCCGAGATCACCGACATATTCGGGTTTACCTACCAGGAGGCCCAACGACCATTTCTTCTCCACATTCTGTCCGTATACGTTGAAAATCAACAGGATAGCTGAAGTGAGTGTAACCAGTTTTTTCATAAGTAACTTATTAGAATTTTCTGCGAGGTCAGGTCAAAGCTCAACAACTCCCAAATATAGCAATATTTGCTTTATCTTCCGTGTATCTTTGTGCGGGTAAACTCAAATTGCAGATATGAAGATCGTTATTGCAGGAGCCGGAGAAGTTGGAACGCATCTGGCGAGAATGCTAAGCGTCGAGAACCATAGCATTGTTATGCTGGATGATGATGCTGAAAAGCTCAATCAGGTTAACCAGGGAGTGGACATAATGACTGTCACCGGTTCTCCGCACTCCTTTGTTGACTTAAAAGAGACCGGGCTGAAAAGTGCGGATCTGTTTATTGCTGTGACTTCCTCCGAAGAGCGGAATGTGCTGGCTTGCAGTATGGCCAACTACCTGGGGGTGAAACGCACCATCGCCAGGATCGATAACCTTGAATACTTAAAGGAGCAGTATCGGGCCAAACTGAAAGATCTGGGTGTTCATGAGCTGATCTACCCCGAAAGCTTGGCAGCCAAGGAGATCATCTCCTCCATCAAGATGACCAGTACACGGCAACTATTTGAATTCTCGGGAGGCAAGCTGCTTTTGATGGGGATAAAAGTGCGGGATAATGCCCCGATCATCAACCAACCCCTGGAGCAGCTCTCATCCGATCTTAAGTGTATCATGGCTGTGGCTATTACCCGTAATCATCAGAATATCATCCCAGGTGGAAAGGATTTAGTGAAAAGTGGAGATATTGTCTATTTCGTAACCAACCAATCAACCCAAAAACATCTATTTGAGCTTACCGGAAAAGAGCCTTATCGGGTAAAGAATATCATGTTCCTTGGTGGCAGTCGGATAGCCCAGAGAACGATAGAAAAGCTTGGTAGTCAGTATAATGTGAAAGTAGTTGAAGAGAGCAAGGAGCGTTGTAACATGCTGGCTAATCGCTTTGATCATGCTTTGGTGATTAATGGTGATGGCTGTAATCTGGAGTTGCTCAAGGAGGAGGGACTGGCGAACATGGATGCTTTCATTGCCACCACTGGCAGCTCTGAGGTGAACATCCTCTCTTGCCATCTGGCTAAATCCCTGGGGGTTAAACGTACAGTTGCCGAGGTCGAAAACTTTGATCTGATTCGTACAGCTGAAGGGATGGATATTGGAACCATCATCAACAAAAAACTGGTGGCGGCCAGTTACATATACCGTTTTACCCTGAATGCAGAGATCTCTAATGTCAAGTGTCTTACCCTTTCGGATGCCGAAGTTTTTGAGTTTATCGCCAAACCGGGATCTCGCATTACCAAGATGCCCATCAAAGATTTGGATTTCCCTGCCGATGCCAAAATCGGAGGGGTGATTCGGGGTGAATCGGGCTTTGTGGCTCATGGCAGCCTGCAGATTCAGGAAGGTGATAAAGTGGTGGTGTTTACACTCCCTTCTGGAATTCGCCGCCTGGAGAAATTTTTTAAAACCACTTGATTTGTCTGAATTTCAATGAATTTTAAGCTGATAGTTCGGGTAATCGGAATGTTATTGTTGGTGGAGGGCCTCGCATTGTTGCTCTCCGCATTCGTTGCATACCTTAGCGGAGGTGACGATTTTGCCGCTTTGGCTTTATCAGCAGGCATATCCCTGGCTCCTGGTATTTTTGCTCTGCTGGCTACCTCGCTTCCATCCAGTAGCCTCGCGCGACGAGAAGCCTTTTTTGTGGTAACCGTAGGTTGGCTAATCATCTCTTTCATAGGATCATTACCGTATCTGATCAGTGGATATATCCCCAATATCACCGATGCATTCTTCGAGACCATGTCGGGCTTCACCACCACCGGTGCCACAATTCTTGACGATATTGAAGCCCTTCCCCGGGGGCTGCTGTTCTGGAGGGCAATGACACAATGGCTTGGCGGGATGGGGATTATCGTGCTGGCACTCTCTTTCCTGCCCGCCTTCGGAATTGGTGGAATGCAACTGTACGTTGCCGAGGCCCCGGGATTATCCCTGGATAAAGTCAGTCCGCGAGTTTACCAAACTGCCCGTACCATCTGGGGACTCTACCTTTTATTGACCCTCCTGGAAATGGTGCTCCTGATGCTTGGTGGCCTATCCTGGTTCGATAGTATCTGCCACTCCTTTACTACCATGGCTACCGGCGGATTTTCCACTAAACAAGCTAGTATTGCGTACTGGCAATCGCCTTACATACAATATGTTGTAACGATTTTCATGATTATCGCCGGAACCAATTTTACTCTGATGTTTTTTGCCCTGACCGGAAAACCCGGCCGCCTCTTCCGCCATGAGGAGTACCGTTTTTATATCTTCTTCATTCTGGGTTTTACCGCCCTAATCTTCGCTGGGTTAATGCTGACAGGCACTGGAGCGGTAGAAGCGGCGTTCCGAGATGCCCTGTTTACCGTGGTATCCGTGATGACTACCACCGGATTTGTAACGGCTGACTATCTGCTTTGGCCGCCAGTGCTGATCATGCTGATATTTGCACTCTTTTTCTTTGGAGCCTCCATCGGTTCAACGGGCGGCGGGGTCAAAATCATGCGTATTGGAGTGTTGCTGAAAAACAGCTATTACGAGCTACAACGGCTGATTCATCCGCATGCTGTCATCCCGGTTCGCTTCAACAGCGTTTCGCTGGAACCAAAATTTGTCAATAACATCCTGGCATTCTTTATGTTCTACCTTGGGATATTCTTTGTTAGCAGCATCATCATGACCATCTTCGAACCCGATATGGTGACCTCTATGGGTGCTGTGGCCTCCTGTCTGGCCAACATCGGGCCGGGACTTGGCTCTGTGGGACCGATTTTCAGCTATTCGCACATTCCCGAGGTGGGGAAATGGTTTCTCTCGTTCCTGATGATGATCGGCCGTCTGGAGCTCTTTACGGTACTCATTCTGTTTACCCCTGCCTTCTGGAAGAAATAGCCAGCAAAGAGGATCCTATCAGTTAAAACGGTATCCCGCGGTTATGCTCCAAACTCCATGCTTCTGGGTGAAAATCGATTCGTGTTCAGGTTGTAAAACCATCAGTCCTCTCGAATAATTCACCCCGATACCAACCGATCCGAACTCCGCTCCGGCGCCAACCATCAATCCGAAATCCATCCTGCGGAAATCCCCGCCATCAGCAATCCACTTGATAATCCCATCATCCGACGACGAGATCTCGGTGATGCCTTCAATTTTTGTGCTCACCTCGTACTCGTATACGCCCGACAGGGCATACCCGAAATAGGGACCGGCATCTGTATAAAACCGTATGCTGCCCATTTTAAAGGTGGCCTTCGCCAGTAGGGGAAGCTCCAAATAATTGAAGCTGAGATCGGTTTTGTTCATGTAGGTAATAAAGCCTACTGGTTTCTCCGAACTCCGCTCAAATCCTTTGGTGGAAAAGAAGAGCCCTGGCTCGAGCGAGAAAAAGCCGGCTAGCGGCAACTCCACGGTAACGCCAAGGTGAAACCCTGGCTTTAATGGATACTGGACAGAAGTTCCGGTGTGCAATTCAGTTTCCCAGGCGCGCATGGTGGCTAGGTTGAGTCCACCCTTAACCCGGACGGATTGCGCTGAGGCCGCAGTGCAGATCATCAGCGCCAACAGTACAATGGCTCCTTTACGAAGAAAGATCATGCCATTGGCTGCAAGGTTTGGGGTTGATTTCATAAACATTATTTTTAAGAACACAGATTGAATAGCAAAAGATTAAGAATCTTCCCTGAACGTTTTTTGCTCCAAGATTTTATACTTTGCCTGCCTGGTTTCCCAACGTTCACGGGCATACTGGCGCATATCCGTGACTGTGTCTTTTTCATCCACGATTTCCAGACCAAGCAAGGTTTCAATGATGTCCTCCAACGTCACAATGCCATCAAGTCCACCGTATTCATCTACAATCATGGCAATGTGCTCCTTCTGTTCCAGCAGTTTTTCCCAAAGAGAATATAAAGCGATCGAATTAGGGACAATTAGAATCTCCCGCCGAATCTCTTTAAGCAGCAGATCGTGCTGATCTTCAGCTAATTTCTCTAAAACTTTCTGCCGAAACACATATCCTGTGATGTTCTCCTCATTTTCCGAATAGACGGGTATTCTGGAGAAGTTTAGATAGCTTTTACTTTCTAAAAACTCCCGAAGAGTCATGTTTTCATCCGCAATTACGACTACCACGCGGGGTGTCATAATTTCGGTGACTCTTAAATTCTTTAATTTCAGAATGTTGCGAATTATTTTGTATTCATTTTCGGAAAAGAGTCCTTCATGGGCGCCAATGCTGGCTAAAGCTGCAATCTCCTCCCTACTGGTCGTTTGACCGCTTTTTTTCTTGGAAAAAAACCAGGTAATAAAAGCGGATAACCAAACCAAAGGGTAGGTTAGGATGATCATGACCGAGATGGTGTAGGTAGAGACTTTTGCTAAGCTTCTCCAGTACCGGGCTCCGATAGTTTTCGGGATAATCTCGCTGAAAACCAGAATCAGCAAGGTTAACAGGGCAGAGACAATTCCAAACGATGCCTCCCCGAAGAGTCTGGTTGCTTGAGCCCCAACTCCAGCAGCTCCAATGGTATGAGCAACCGTATTCAGCGATAAAATGGCCGCCAGGGGCTTATCTACATTCGACATGTGATCGAGAAAAACCTTGGCCCATTGATATCCTTTCTCCTTATTGACAATCAGAAAGGACGGTGGCGTGGAGAGAAGTACTGCCTCCATTATCGAACAGAGAAAGGAGACAAACAGGGCTAAAAAAAGATAAAGAAGTAATAAAATCATGCGGCTTAGTGGTTATTGTACTGATAATCAAGCAATTGGAATGAATAAAAACTCATCACATGATTTCTTCTTTTTCGCAAAGATACTAAACTATCAATCATTCAGGATTTTGCAATATTAAAATCTCCGAATTTAGTTATAGCCTTGTCGATAGTATTGTTTATCGCCGACAGGTTTCTTATTTTTCCGCTTGGTCAGCCGAGCCGAAATGAAGCCTGTCATTATCTGCCTTTTTTCTTTTCTGTGTTGCCTTTCTGCGTATTCGCAGGAGGCGGTTACCGTGCCCAAAACGGTAACGCCACCGGTCATTGATGGTATCCTTGACGATCCGGCCTGGCAGTATGCGGTGAAATTCACCGATTTCACCGCCTATATGCCCACCTTCAATGTGCCAGGGTCATTTCCGACAACGGCCATGTTAACCTACGATGAAGAGAATCTGTATATAGCCTTCGATTGCCGGGATCCGGAGCCGGAGAAGATCAAGGCAACGATTTCAGCACGCGATCAGATTAAATCCGAAGACTGGGTTTGCATCAACATGGACCCGTTTTTTGATCGCCAGAGCATGGTTGATTTATATGTCAATCCACTTGGTATTCAGGCAGATGGCCGATCTTCGGGCAGCGGTGAGGACGCGGGTGCCGATTATGTCTATTACTCGCTAGGAAAGATTGACTCCCAAGGATATAAGGTCGAGATTCAGGTGCCTTTTAATAGCCTGAGGTACCGGAAAAAAGATCCGGTCATGATGGGCTTTATTCTGGAACGGCGCGTTCAACGCCTGTCAGAACACAGCACCTGGCCAGCCCTCAGCACGGAACAAGGTATCAATTTCCGACTGCAAACTTACCCCTTCAAGTTTACCGGCATCCGCCAACAGACCCTGGTAGAGCTTATCCCCGCTGTAACCTACACCCATCAGAAAATTCACCGCGAAGGTAGCTTGGTGACCGACATGAATAACCCTTCGCTCAGCCTAACTGGTAAAGTCGGACTAACCTCCCAGCTGATGCTGGATATGGCTATAAACCCTGATTTCAGTCAGGTAGAGTCCGATGCTGGCCAGATCGATGAAAACCAACGGTACGACCTCTATTTCCCGGAAAAAAGGCCATTCTTTCAAGAGGGTAAGGAGAATTTCGATATCGCCGGGATCAGTAAATGGAGCTATTTTCAACATGTTTTTCATACCAGGCATGTGGTTAATCCATTGGCAGCCATAAAGTTAAGTGGAAAGCTAAACGATAACAACCGGGGGGCTCTGCTCTATGCCCTCGATGATCCCTATAAAGGCAGCGATTCAGCCGCCTACCGCCCTAGCTATATCATCGGTCGCTACCGATACACGATTAAAGGTGACAGCTACATCGGTGCCATAGCCACCTTTAAGGAGGCTACCGGAGAGTATAACCGGGTAGCAGGACTGGATGGCCGCTACCGCATAAACCCCTCCACAGCCATCGAGTTTAACCTGTTGGGGTCGTCCGACCAGCGAACCCCGGAAGGCGGAACCCTCAACGACTGGCTGGGAACCCTGCTGTTCACCAAGGATAACAGTAAACTGTCGGCTTCATTGGAACTACAGCATATTGGCACCAATTTCACGTCAGAAAGCGGATTCCTCATGCGATCGGGAATGAACAAAGCTTTGGGAATGTTCACCTATAACTTCTACCAATCCGAAGGCTTCTTCCGGAGATTCTCGCCAAATACGTTCCTCTTTCTCAATCACGACTTGCCCAGCTTGCTCTGGGAAATTGATTTTGGCGCCGGATTCGGCATCGCCGGGGAACGATCGACCCAGATCGATTTCTTTGTGAACCCCTGCAACGAAGTGTATCGCGGTGCCAGCTTTAAAACACACAATGCACAAATCGAGTTCCGGTCGCAAGTGGTTAAAAACCTTCATGTTGCAACTGAATACCGGTTCGGCTATCAAACCCGCTACGTCGAAAATCCTTACACCGGATATGGCAACCGCGGTGCCCTCGGCCTGATATATCAGCCAATAACAAAATTCCAGTCGGAGCTGAATCTTACCTACAACGATTTCTATAAACTGCAGGCAGGAGGAAAAGATTTCAGCTACCTGATCATTCGCAGCAAGAATACCTTCCAAGTTAATCCAAAACTTTTTTTCCGGGCTATTGTGGAGTATAACTCGTTTGAAAGAGACGTGACACTTGATCTGTTGGCCTCCTTTACCTATATCCCCGGAACCGTGGTCCATATTGGGTATGGATCACTTTACAGACAGGTCGAATGGAACGGTCATGAATACCAACCTGGATCCGACTACCTGGAATTCAGACGAGGGTTCTTCTTTAAGGCGAGTTATTTGTGGAGGCGTTAATCTTAACATCATAAGATGTTCAATCATAGGTATATACTTAGCATTTCCTTCATTTCAGCCTTGGGAGGTTACCTCTTCGGGTTTGATTTTGCGGTGATCTCAGGCGCCCTGCCTTTCTTGCGTGAACAGTTTACCCTGACCGCCTGGTGGGAGGGATTCCTGACAGGCTCTTTAGCGTTGGGCTGTATTGTCGGATGCCTCCTGGCAGGTCAGCTGACCGATCGTTTTGGTCGACGCCCCGGATTGATGACGGCAGCTCTGATCTTTGCTCTATCCTCACTGGGGATGGCCTCAGCTCCTTCGCTGCCCACCTTCATCACCATGCGCTTTGTGGCCGGCATCGGGGTGGGGATGGCCTCCATCGTCAGTCCCCTGTATATCGCTGAAATATCCCCGGCTCATGTCAGGGGAAGGAACGTGTCGATCAATCAGCTTACCATCGTGATCGGTATTCTGGTGACCAACCTGGTTAACTACTCGCTGGCCGACAGCGGCCCTGAAGCCTGGCGCTGGATGTTCGGTCTGGGCTCGGTTCCGTCTGTCTTGTTTCTGATTGGCGTGCTCTTCTTGCCGGAGAGCCCCCGCTATCTGATCAAAGCCGGAAAAAGCCTCAGAGCCCGTGCTACCCTTGGGAAAATCGGAGATAATGAATTTGCAGATACTACCCTGAAAGAGATCGAAAACTCCCTCCAGGATACGCGCCGGGTTTCGTATCGCGAGGTGTTCTCGAAAGCTGTCCGCCCAGCCGTGATTGTGGGGATCGGATTGGCGATGTTTCAACAGTTTTGCGGGATCAATGTCGTGTTTAATTATACCTCTACCATTTTCGAAGCAGTAGGAGCCGACCTTAACCGGCAGTTGATGGAGACCGTATCCATCGGTGTGGTGAATCTGATCTTTACACTGGTAGCCATGAGACTGGTGGATCGTCTGGGGCGTAGGCCGTTGATGCTATTTGGCGCTATCGGATTAACAATCAGTTATTTAGTCCTTTCTACGCTGCTGCGAATTCAGGCGAGCCCAGCCCTAGTGAGCCTGTTTGTCCTGATATCTATCGGGATTTATGGGACCTCCCTGGCACCGGTGACCTGGGTGCTCATCTCGGAGATCTTTCCTAACCGTGTCAGGGGTAAAGCTTCGTCCATCGCTGTGGTGGCCTTGTGGGTGGCCTATTTCATCCTGGTGCTCACTTTCCCCGTGATGGCCGAAAACCTGGGCACCTATGGTCCGTTTTATGTGTACGCGGGCGTCTGCCTGATCGGATTCCTTTTCATCAAACGACGGGTGAAGGAGACCAAAGGGAAAACTCTGGAAGAGCTGGAGGAGGTGATGGCCGGATAGTAGATAAAAATTTGGTAAACCCTGATAGCTTCTCTGAATCAGTGAGTTACTATTTTTAACCCCACGATCGAAGCAATCAGTGTCGTGATGAAAAATAGCCGCAAAAAAGTAGCCGGTTCTTTGAAAACCAGAATCCCGATCAGCGCCGTTCCTACTGCCCCAATGCCTGTCCAGACAGCATAAGCAGTTCCAATAGGCAGGGTTTGGGTAGCTTTGACGAGCAATAACATGCTGATGGTTAGCGCAATAAAAAAGCCTCCGTACCACAGGTACATGGCCGTGCCCGTGGCTAGCTTTGCTTTGCCAAGGCAAAAGGCGAAGGCCGTCTCAAAC
Organism: Bacteroidales bacterium; assembly: GCA_012523435.1. GTDB lineage: Bacteria > Bacteroidota > Bacteroidia > Bacteroidales > UBA12481 > UBA12481. The sequence goes on from JAAYIP010000031.1 coordinate 12,923, forward strand.
AGCCCGGCGATGATCAAAATAATCCAGCTCATTTTCATTTGTCAAAAATAGTATTGTTCAGCTGTTTTGCGATCAACTTGTTTTGTTAGTAACTTGACACCATTATCAATTAAACCCTTAAACTTTAAAACCATGACTTTACCAGTAATTTTTGGAGGTGTAGAAGTAATTCTCGTGATCCTTCTTGTCCTGCTGAGCATCATCTTACCCGTGATAGCCTTGGTGGATATTGTAAAAAGCCGTTTTGATGATAACACCAAACTGATTTGGGTGATTATCGTTGTCTTTGCGAATATTATCGGGGCAATCCTTTATTTTGCTATTGGAAAAAACCAGAAAATCCCGGATTAAGGAATCTTTATACCGCAATTTAACTTATGGGAGAACAACAAGACATTCATGCGATTGACAATATTGAGCTGATACTCTTAAAGTTAGAAGACTATCAGGAGATTAGGCTTGCAATGGTCGAATCCTATTCCAATATGCCCGGTTCCTATTGGAAAGAAAATCACATCCGGGCCCTGATCGAAAGATTTCCGGAGGGGCAGGTTGGGATTAAAGTTGACAATGAATTGGCTGGTTGTGCTTTCTCCATCATCGTGGATTACTCACGATTCGACCACCGGCATACCTATAAGGAGATCACAGGTGATTACACCTTTGGAACTCATACGCCAGACGGGGATAAATTGTACGGGATCGATGTGTTTATTCGTCCAAAATACCGTGGACTCCGACTGGGACGGCGATTGTATGATTACCGGAAGGAGTTGTGTGAGCGCCTGAATCTCAAGGGTATTGTGTTTGGTGGCCGGATTCCTAATTATCATCAGTATTCATCCGAACTGTCGCCTAGGCAATATATCGATAAGGTGAGAAGAAAAGAGATCCATGATCCAGTGCTGGATTTCCAAATGTCAAATGATTTTCACCCTGCCCGAGTGTTGCAAGGGTATCTCGAAGGAGATCAGGAGTCGAAAGAATATGCAGTATTGCTCGAATGGGACAATGTCTATTATGAAAAGAAAACCGACCGTGTTGTCACCCAAAAAACGATCATCAGACTGGGGTTGATCCAATGGCAAATGCGATTATATAAAGACCTCGGAGAATTAATGCAACAGGCTGAATTCTTTATCGATGCCGTTTCTGGGTATCGTTCCGATTTTGCCCTCTTTCCCGAGTTTTTCAATGCTCCGTTAATGGCTGCTTATAACCATCTTTCGGAGCCCGAAGCGATCAGAAAGCTGGCTGAGTTTACCAAAGAGATCGTTCAGCGATTTGCCGAACTGGCCATATCCTATAATATCAACATCATTACAGGCAGTATGCCGGAAATGATAGGCAATACCCTGTTTAATGCAGGATATCTGTGCAAAAGAGATGGTGGGGTTGAACGCTATGAAAAAATCCATGTGACGCCAGATGAGGCGAAAGTTTGGGGAATGCAGGGAGGTGATACCATTCGAACGTATGATACCGACTGTGGAAAGATCGGGATCTTGATCTGCTATGATGTAGAGTTTCCGGAATTATCAAGAATCCTGGCAGAGGAGGGCATCGATATGCTCTTTGTCCCATTTTTGACCGATACCCAAAACGGATATTCACGCGTAAGGTATTGCGCCCAGGCCAGAGCCATCGAAAATGAATGCTATGTTGCTATTGCCGGCTGCGTGGGAAACCTGCCGAAAGTGCACAATATGGATATCCAGTACGCCCAGTCTATGGTGTTTACCCCCTGTGATTTCTCGTTCCCAACGAACGGCATAAAGGCCGAAGCAACACCAAACACCGAGATGATCCTGATCGCCGATGTGGATATCGATCTGCTGCGGGAATTAAACCAGTTTGGGAGTGTCAGAAACCTGAAAAACAGACGAACCGATATCTATCAACTAAAAAAGATCCATGGATGATCTGCCAGTGAACCAAAGAAACATACACATCCGCGAAATCCATCCCGAGGAAATCCCGCTGCTGGATGGTTTCCTTTATGATGCTATTTTTATCCCGGAAGGGGTAGAACGACCACCATTTGAGATCATTCAGGTGCCTGAGCTGGCCCTTTATTACCAGGATTTTGGTAGACCTGGAGATCACTGCCTGGTTGCAGATCAGGATGGTAACCTGATCGGTATGATCTGGACCCGACTGTTTTCCGATACTGCCAGAGGATACGGATACGTCAACTCCCAAACCCCCGAAGTCAGCATGTCGGTCAAAGAACCTTACCGGGATCAGGGCGTGGGCGCTGCTCTGTTTAAGGCAATGATGAATAAGCTTGAAGAGCTTGGATATGAGCAAGTTTCACTTAGTGTAGATATTCAGAACTACGCTTTTCCATGGTATCAGAAATCAGGCTTTAAAACGGTCCGTTTAGATGGCGAATCTGTGACGATGATTAAAACATTAGATAATCACAAATAAAAGATAATCAGCAGAATAAGGAAGATTAAATGCTGATCCCCGTAGTTAGGGCATAGAATGAAATTACTTTGGAAATACCTCAAGCCGCAACGATGGCTGATTCTTGCGATCCTCTTACTGGCAGGGATTAGTCAGTTGTTAAGTCTGGTAGATCCCCTGATATTTGGTAAAATCATTGATGATTACGCCACCCAACCAGGCAATCGGCCTCAACAGGAGTTGGTCAGTGGCGTGCTGCTATGGTTGGGAGTGGCGATTGGCATCGCCCTGTTGGCCCGAGGCACAAAAACGTTCCAGGAGTATGTCGCCCAACTGGTTATTCAGCGTTTTGGAATGCACATATTCAATGAAGGGCTCAAGCAAACCCTTCGGTTATCATTCCAGGAATTTGAGGAACAACGTAGCGGGGAAACCTTATCGGTCCTGCAAAAGGTCAGGATGGATACCCAACGGTTCATCAACTCCTTCATCAACATATTATTCTCCTCCATCGTAGGAGTGGGCTTTCTCGTGTGGTATTCCATTACCAAAAACTGGATGCTGATCCCCGTGTTTGTGATTGGAATTTTGGTGCTTGGATCACTCACCGGACTGCTCAGCAAGAAAATCAAAACTACCCAGCGGTCGATCAACCGGGAGACCAATAAGATGGCGGGAGTCATTACGGAATCCCTGAGAAATATCGAACTGGTGAAAAGCTTGGGTCTTACCTTCCCTGAAATCAAGCGGTTAAAGGAGCATACGCGGCTCATCTTTGACCTGGAAATGGAAAAAGTGAAAAAGGTGCGGGCGCTGAGCTTCCTGCAGGGCACGATGCTGAGTATCCTAAAGCAGTCTATTTTATTCATATTACTTTGGCTGATATTCAGGAATGTGTTGACAACCGGAGAACTTATTGCCATGCAGTTTATCTCTACATCCATTTTCGGACCATTACAGGATCTGGGTAATATCATTCTAAGCTACCGGGAGGTGGAGGCTTCAGTCAACAATTTTGATCAGCTGATGTCGAAACCAATCGATCGTAGGCCCGAAAACCCGGTAGAAATTGGTCCGTTGAAGGCCATCGGTTTTGAAGATGTGATTTTTCGCCACAAAACTGCCGCCACTAACGCTATCGATGGGATTTCGTTCAGTGTCGCGACTGGTGAAACGATTGCTTTTGTAGGTCCCTCAGGATCAGGTAAATCTACATTGGTGAAATTGTTACTCGGCCTGTATAAGCCAATTCAGGGTAAGATCCGGTTTAACGAACAGGCGTCATCCGAAATCAGATATAATGAACTAAGAAGGCAGATAGGGTTTGTATCCCAGGATACCCAGCTATTTGCAGGCACCATCCGCGAAAACCTCCTTTTTGTCAAATCCGATGCAACGGATGCAGAGATTACTGACGCCCTGCAAAAGGCTTCGTGCGAAGCACTGGTCCAAAATTCTCAAAAGGGCGTCAATACGATCCTGGGAGAAGGAGGTATGAAACTCTCGGGAGGGGAAAAGCAGCGAATCTCTATCGCCAGAGCCATCCTGCGAAAACCCCGCTTATTGATCTTCGATGAGGCAACTTCGGCACTTGATTCTCTGACAGAAGAGGAGATCACCAATACGATCAGGAAGTTCTCCGGCAGCCAGGATCGTATCACCATCCTCATCGCTCACCGATTATCAACAATCATGCATGCCGATGTTATTTATGTCCTGGAGAAAGGTAAAATTGTAGAAACCGGCTCACACGACTATCTCGTTGCTCAAAAAGGCCTCTATTATGCTATGTGGCGCCAGCAAGTAGGGGAGAGAAGAGATGTTAAAGTTAGAGTAATGAATTGATTATCAGTATGATGAAACTTGTAGCTTGTTTTCCAGGTAAATATATTCAGGGTAGCGGCGCTATTCTGCAATTAGAGCGTTTAATCAATCAGTTTGGGAATAAGGCCGTTATACTTGCTTCGCCAACCGCACAGCAGTATCTGCCGGAAGCTTTATTACACCCGCCACAGAAATCAAGGGTTGCAATAGAAACCTTTCACGGAGAATGCTGTGAGGAAGCATTGGAATCGCTGACTGCCCGCCTTCGCCGCGAGCAAGCCACTGTCGTTATTGGCATGGGCGGAGGGAAAGCGATTGATACCACCAAAATCGCTGCCGACCGGTCCGCATTGCCGGTAATCATTGTCCCAACGATCGCCTCGACAGATGCTCCATGCAGCGGTTGTGCTGTTTTGTACTCTCACGATGGAGTCTTTAAGAAGGTGCTCTATCAGCGGATGAATCCCTCTGTGGTTCTGGTAGATATGGATATCATCGCCCAGGCACCAGTCAGGTTTCTGGTGGCCGGCATGGGAGATGCCCTGGCCACCTGGTTCGAAGCCCGGTCGTGCCGCGAAACCTCTTCAGTAAATGAATGTGGAGGCTTGAGTACCATGGCCGGAATGAATCTGGCCAGGCTTTGCTATGATCTGCTGCTCGAAAAGGGAGGGCAGGCTAAGCTGGATAATGAAGCGCAAGTGGTGACTGACGCTTTGAGCCAAATTGCAGAAGCCAACATTCTGCTGAGCGGTATCGGGTTTGAAAGCGGCGGACTGGCCTCGGCACACGCTATACACAACGGTTTGACAATCCTACCGGAGACTCACGCTTTTTACCACGGTGAAAAAGTGACATTTGGACTTCTATCCGGATTATTCCTGAATGGTTCACCTCAGGAAGAAATCCTTGAGGTGTATCGCTTTTGTCAATCCATCGGCCTGCCGATTACCCTCTCTGCCATCGGAATTACCGACCATAGCCGAAATTACCTGATGCCGGCAGCAAGGAAATCCGTGGAGGAGGGATCCTCAATACATCATGAAAACAGAGTCATCACCGCCGACAAGGTGTACGAGTCAATGTTGCAAGCTGATGGATTTGGTCGTCAGATAACCGCTTGATAATCATTTTTCTTCTTAATTTTAGATTTCATTATCACCCATAATTAGCTAAACCATGAAAAAACTATTCCTGTTAACGCTTGCAGGGTTACTACTGTTCTCCTGCAACAACGCATCAAAAAAGAGCGAATCAACCAAAGTTACCGACCCCGATGTCCAGGCTATCCAAGATGTTAAAACTTCCGCCTCTACCCAGCAAAAACTGTACGGGGTCGAATCAGCCCACGTCAAGTACAAGTCGCTGGTAGCCGATCAAGAGATGATTCGTGACTGGTACTTCGACCATCACGGAAATCGGCAATATGAGGAGAACATCTTCGAGATCATGGGCCAAACGGTGGGTTCAAAAACATTGGTATTGGATGGTATGTCCTATAATTGGAATCTGGGCGAAAACACTGGCACTAAAAGAAAGTACTACCACTCCGTAACGGATTATGAGAAAATTACGGAACGCGAGATTGAACGCTATGGAATCCAAAAACATGGTCATGAAACCGTGCTGGGGAAAAAATGCGAGAAGATTACCATGGAAAAGCCAGCAAAATCGACCGCCTGGATCTGGAATAATATCCCCCTGAAAACCATCGCCGTCTTTGCCGGTAATGAGGTTACAATTGAAGCTATTGAACTCTCAACTGATCAAGTCGATTCCGGGATCTTTAAACTTCCGGAGGGTATTACCTTCGAAGAGGTGAATTAAAAGTATGGCGAAAAATCTGTTAACAAGCAGAATATCAGATTATTGTGCTGAAATTTGAAACGAAGTCATGAAAAAGAGATCTGCCAAAAAAGTAACTTTCAGAGTACTATTCGGAATCCTGATTATCCTGATAGCCGGGTTCTTTTATATGAACCCTCTGCTGCCGATCATCACCGGGTATGCCGCGAAAAACCTGGCCTCCGGGGTTTTCGTTGCCGATCGTACGCAAGAATCGTTGGAGAGCACGGATCTAAACTTCTCGTTCATCAAGTTTGTCAAGAATCGTGTAGATATGGAAAAGAAGGAGGTGAAGAGCAGATTTCTCTGGCACCGCTCTACGGCGATCTATCAGGAAGGCTTTGGCTGCACGTTGGTGAACGACTTCACCCCGGCGGAAATCTCGAACCGCCCCTGGAAGATCGTCCCCTCCGTGCCGGCAAATCCCGATACAATCGCCTGGCCTGCCGGCAATCTGATCGCCGATACGCTGCCATTCGGCGTGAACACCGGCAAACTGGAAGCCGCTATCAGCAAAGCTTTTGCCGACACCATACCCCATAAAGGAACCTTCGCTGTCATGGTGGTTTACAAAGGTCAGCCTATCGCTGAAAAATATGACGAGGGCTTCACACAAAATACCCGCTTCCTGAGCTGGTCGATGGCCAAAAGTGTGACCAATGCTTTGACTGGCATCTTGGTGAAAGAGGGTAGACTTGCTCTTGATCAACCGGTTGGATTTCCTGAGTGGCAGAACGATGATCGGAAGGATATCACGCTTCGACATCTGATGCATATGAATAGTGGCCTGGAATGGAATGAGAATTACGGGAATGATTCCGATGTCAATAATATGTTGCATAAGGAGGGCGATTTTGCCGCCTTCACCCTGAACAAAAAGCTGGAATCACCGGTGGGTACTGTATGGAACTACTCCTCAGGAACTTCCAACATTGTTTCATTGATCATTCGTCAGGCTATTGGGAACGATGCTGAGTATTACGCCTTTCCCAGACAAGCCCTGTTCAATCGCATCGGGATGACCAGCGCCATCTTTGAGGTAGATCCTTCGGGGACGTTTGTCGGATCATCCTATGTTTACGCCACCATGCGCGATTATGCCCGCTTCGGGCTTCTGTTCCTCAATGGCGGCAACTGGCAGGGAGAACAGGTCCTCCCGGAAGGCTGGAGCGAATTTTCTGCCGCCGAAGCCCCAGGATCTGACGGGCAGTACGGAGCCTTCTTCTGGATCAATCAGTCGGGCATTTTTTATCCCGATGTACCCCGGGATATGTACTGCTGCCGTGGTCACGATGGACAATATATCTACATCATTCCATCGAAACAGTTGGTTGTGGTGCGTACCGGGTTTTCCAAGAAAGGAACATTCGATCTCAATGAGTTCCTGAGCGATATCGTAAATTCAGTGGAATAAGCAAAAATAAACCCTCCCTGCTGGTTGTTTTAGAGGCCTCAGCGGATGGTCCGCATTGAGCGGACCGTTGGTGTATGCTCTAAAAGTGGGTGAACAGTGGAGCCTGAAACAGGATCCACACAGGGGACCGTACTACGAAATCTATCCTACCACTCCATGGAACTATGGGCTTTCCCGTGGGTGGGCCCAGTAGGATTTGAACCTACGACCCCCTGATTATGAGGATACGGATATTAATTCGTTAGTTTTTATTTTCCGAGAGATGCCAGCGATATTACATTAATTCCATCGGCCCGGGTGTAACTGATTCCGGTTCCTGTGATGATGTTAAGTGATGTTGGAGGTTTTGCTTTATTTGTATCCAAAGTAGATACAAATTTGGTCAGTGCTGCTGCAGCCTCATTGATTTGACCCGTACCCAATTTGATTTCAAAAGCACACCAATCGCCATTGTATTTTTGGACAATGCTGTCCACTTCTAGGCCGCTCGAATCATGGTAATGATATACTTTAGCATCATTAGCCTGCCCGTAAATGCGCAGTTCGTGAGTGACCAGAGATTCAAACAGAAAGCCCGTAAAATTCAAATCGTTTATCAAAGAATTTGCATCCACTCCCAAAGCAGCAACTGCCAAAGAAACATCTGTAAAATGTCGTTTGGGTGATTTTCGCAAGGCGTGGGATGAACGAATATGGGTGTTCCATGCAGGTTGGTCTTCTATGATCATCAATCGGTTAAGGGTATCAAGGTAATCATATATCGTTGGCCGGGTAATCCCTGCATTTTCTTTTTCAAGGATGTCTCTTTCCAAAGAGGTAATATCCACCATGGTAGCTGTGTTTCGGGCCAGAGATCGTAACAAACTTTTAACTTTATTGGGATCGCGCTTAATGTTCGATACCCGGCTCATGTCAATTTCGGCAAGCAATTCTACATAAGCCCGGTTCAGGTCACTTGCTTGTTCGATGGTTTTATTTAGAAGTGTTGGAAATCCTCCAATGATTAATCTCTCGATGATGAAGTCAATATCTGTTGGTTGGTCAACGACATCAATTTTTTGGCCTTTGAATAGATTTGCCAGACTGATCACCCCGGATGAGAATCCTAATTCCTGCCACGACATGGTGCGCATTTCTAGGATGGTAAATCTGCCTGCTCCTGAATGCATATTAGTTGATTCCTCGGGATTCGAAGAACCTGTAAGGATGAATTGGGCATTTTTTTGCCGCTCGTCTATTTCATGGCGAATGTAGTCCCAAAGTACGGGTTGCACTTGCCACTCATCAATTAGGCGAGGAGTATCTCCAACCAATAATCGTTTTGGTGCCGTATGGATGAGAGCTGCGACATTTTCGTCTCTGTCTACATTCAATATACTCCTGGCTAATTGTTTTGCTGATACAGTTTTCCCACAAGCTTTGGGGCCTCGAATAAGCACGGCTCCCGAAGCGTTGAGTTTCCTAATTAACTCGATATCTGATATACGGTTTTTGTATAACATGGATTCAACTGACCTACAAATGTAGTTTTATTTTACATATTTTAAGCGTATCGCTTTACAGATTGTTAGTATTTCAATTTACATTTATGGAAATCTATTGATGTTTTTTTGTTTTTCACACCAATACGGTATACGACAGATAAAACGAATACCAGTTATCGGAGCTGGTGTTTTGCCTAAAGC
>JAAYIP010000240.1 GCA_012523435.1 Bacteroidales bacterium
ATTATTAGGTGAACAGAGGAAGATGATTTGGGTGTCTTGTCCGGCGACTGCCAGGAGTCGATCCTCATCAAGAGTAAAATCATCATTCAGCAGGAAGGCATCAACGCCGACATCCTGAATTTGAGCGGCTACCGCGTACATGCCGTAGGATGGGCTTAGGGTTAGCATCCGGCTCTGCCGTGGTTCGCAGAAGATTCGAATGAGCAAATCAATAGCCTCATCGCTACCATTTCCGACAAACACTTGATCAGGCTCACTCCCAAAGCGGAGGGCAACCTGTTGTCTCAGTTCCCGCTGACGGGGGTCGGGATAGCGATTCAGGCCGTTATCATTAGGATTCTCATTGGCATCCAGGAAGATTCCCTCTCTCCCGGAGTATTCATCTCGAGCTGAGGAGTATGGAACCAGGGACAGGATGTTGGGTCTGACTCTCTTTGCCACCTTCAGTTTTGGGTCAGCTATTTCATCACTATCCTCAAGCCCTTCAGGTTGGGATGTTTCGCTGTTCATTCTGATCTCCACCGCGCGAGCGTGTCCTTCCAGCCCTTCAGCCCTGGCCATCACCTGAATTGCCGGTCCGATTTGCTCAAGTCCGCCGGCGGTGATCTCCTGAAAAGTCACCATCCGGGTAAACGCTTCCACACTCAGTCCTCCCATTTGGCGGGCATAGCCGGATGTTGGCAGGGTATGATTGGTACCACTGGCATAATCTCCCGCACTTTCGGGGGTCAGTGATCCAAGAAAAACTGATCCGGCGTTAGTTACCATCCCGGCCAGATCCCGGTAGTTTTTGGTACTAATGATCAAATGTTCAGGCGCATATTGGTTCACCATAGCCATCAGGGTATCGTAATCACGAAGAACCACTATCTGGCTATATTTCAATGCATTACGAGCGATATCCGCTCGTGGAAGCTGTTCTAATTGGGCAAGCGTTTCCTGTTTCACCGCTTTCGCCAGCTGAAGATCCGTAGTAAACAGGATAACCTGGCTATCTGGTCCATGTTCAGCCTGAGACAGCAAGTCGGCGGCGATAAAAGCCGGGTTACTCCATTGGTCGGCGATCACGGCCACTTCGGATGGGCCGGCGGGCATATCAATGGCAACCTGATCTCTTGAAACCAATGTTTTTGCCATGGTCACCCATGAATTTCCTGGTCCGAATACTTTATCTACCGCAGGAACGGGTCCCAGTCCATAGGCCATTGAAGCCACAGCCTGAACACCTCCGAGGCGGAACACGTTGGTGACTCCACACAGGTTAGCGGCATAGAGTATAGCCGGGTGGATTATCCCCTTGCGGTTGCCAGGAGAGCAGAGGACGACAGTTCGGCATCCGGCGAGGGCGGCAGGAATTGCCAGCATCAGCACGGTTGAGAACAGGGGTGCAGTGCCGCCCGGAACGTAAAGTCCAACACGCTCGATCGGCAGGGAACGGCGGTAGCAGGTAACTCCTTCCATCACTTCAACAGGAGGCTCATGACGAATTTGTTGCTCGTGGAATTTCCGAATATTCCTGGCGGCCAAGGCGATAGCATTCTTCAGCTCTTTTGGAAGGAGATCGGAGGCCTCTTCCAGCTCCTGCTGACTGATCAAGGCCGGGTCAGGGTCATATCCGTCGAACTGACGGGTCAACCGGCAAACTTCGCTCCAGCCTGTACCTTTCAGATCCCGGAGCATACTTGAAACCTTGGCTTCCAAATCCACCTTCTGATCCGTTGGGCGGCTCAGGAGATTTTTCCAGGTATCGGCCGATGGGTTGATTACTAAGTCCATCATTTAAACAATCATTTTCTCAATGGGAATCACCAGAATACCTTGGGCGCCTGCGTCACGTAACTGACTGATGATCACCCAGAACTCGCGTTCGCTTAACACCGAGTGCACCGAGCTCCAGCCCTCCTCCGCCAGGGGCATGATGGTAGGACTTTTCATGCCGGGCAGAATCCTACAAATCTCGTCGAGTCGTTCATTGGGGGCATTCAGCAGGATATATTTATTATCCCTGGCGGCTATGACAGCCCGGAACCGAAACAGCAGGTTCTCCAGGGTTGCCCTCTTTTCAGCTGATAATCCGGGTGCAGCTACCAGCACAGCCTCCGACTTCATCACGACCTCAACCTCTCGCAGGCCATTGCTAATCAATGTACTACCAGAGCTGACGATATCCATAATCCCATCAGCCAATCCGATTGCCGGAGCAATCTCTACGGATCCATTCAGAAAGTGAATCTCTGCATCTATCTGATTATCATCTAGATAATTTTGAAGAATATGAGGAAATGAGGTAGCTATTTTTCGGCCTGCTAACCAGGAGCGATCGGGGTAATCGATCTCTTTAGGTACGGCGATACTCAGGCGGCAGGCGCTGAACCCCAGGTGCTCCATAACTTCCAGGGGAAATTGGGACTCCCGAAGAACGTCCTCCCCGATAATGCCCGCATCGGCCACACCATCAGCCACATATTGAGGGATGTCGTCATCCCGGAGATAGAGAACCTCCAACGGAAACGAGGAAGATTGAGCCAGGAGGGTTCGTTTCCCGTTCGTTAAGGAGAGCCCGCTCTCCTTCATCAGTTCCAGGCTTTTTTCGCTAAGCCGGCCGGATTTTTGCAATGCAATTTTTAGTCTGTCCATAAAAAAAGTCAAAAAAAAAGGCTTGCAGATTTGCAAGCCTTTCAGTTCATTAAAACCTTATCTTACTACTCTGCACAGACCCCTTGCATCAGGTGATGATGATGATGATGGATGCTATGCAGAAAATTGTTATACATACTTTTTATCTCGGGGACAAAGATAGCGGCACGAAGGAAACATCCAAACCGGTTCACCCATTTTTATTAAATTTGATCGTTGGATAATCAAAAAGTACTTTTGTTTGTTCGTTACTACGAACTAATTTAATTTATCAGTTATGAAAAAATTATCATTATTAACCGCCGTATTGGCCATTGCCGGAATCTTTTTACTTCAGTCGTGTGACCCGGTAGGCACCGTTACCCCACCTCTTTTAGCAGTTAATCCTACTGGAGAACTGACTGCCGGGCCTGGTGATGAGGTAAACTATGAAGTGATTGTCACCTCCGAGACTGACCTGCAAAAAGTAGAGATTTCTGGTAAGATTGGTGAAGTTCTGATCATGAGTACGGACACTATTTTCGAAGCCGGTGTTCTCTCAGCCACGTTTAACTTCACATTTGAAGTACCGGCAACTGCAAATGCTGGCGATATCATAAACGTTGATTTCACGGCCTTCAATGAAGGTGAAACCACCGTCGTAACCCGGAATGTTACTGTTGAAGCCGGTGAGATTGCCACCTACACTGCTGTCATCATGTCCGACCTGGAAAACCCGGTAGGAAGCAGTTTTTATGCCATTCCCACGAATGAATTGATGACCCTGAACCAGGCCATTGCCACCCCGGAAAAGGTTGACATCATCTATTATTATGGAGCTACCAACCAAGCTGTCATCTGCTCCCCGATGGATGAGGGTGTTAAGGCATTCACCGATTTACAGGGCAGAGTTATTGTTGACCGCCTGACCACCAAGAATGACACCAGAATGGCTACTGTGGATATGACGACTACCGAATTTGCTGCTGTCAGTAATGACGGCCCAATCGTAGCCAACAAACCCGCTGTAACCTCTACTGCTGTCACCAAGCTGGAAAAAGATAATGTCTTCCATGTTCAGACTGTTTCAGGGAAACAGGCTCTCGTTATGGTGAAGAATATTGTTGGAACCCAAGGAACCAGCATGATTACTATTGAAGTTAAGGTACAGATCTAATTAAAAATCCGAACGATCTGGAATCACCGCTTCAAATAGAGCGTAACCAATTGACCTTTAA
>JAAYIP010000241.1 GCA_012523435.1 Bacteroidales bacterium
AGAAAAGTCACCTCCGCAGGAGGGAAACGGAAAAGTCACCTCCGCTGATGTTAGTTAACGTCCCAGAATATCTTCGTATCCAGCTTATCTTTATCGGCTACAGTGGCATAATTAACATCATTGAGGTTTTTCTCACTGGTTGGGTAGAGCCAACGCATCGGGGGTAGTTGCTGACTACTCTCGTTATCAGGGAGGAATGTCAGTGCAGGGTGATTGAGTCGCCGTACTTCACTCCACGTCTGGGTCAGTTGCCCAAGACCAGTGTTTAGCCATTTCTGGGTGCCAATCAGTGCCATCTTATCCGGATTTCCGTCCCAGGAGACTCCTGGCTCAGCCAGATAGGTGTCGATTTGGTCACCGGTGGGTGGTGTGAGTGGAGTTCGGTAGGTACCGGTACTATTGACTTCGTACCAAAATTCGATCGACTGACGGACGCCGGTTTCGTAGGCTACCTTGGCGTTGCCAGAGGCAAAACCGCGATGAATTGCTTCGGCGATCATGAAGCTAACTTCGGCGGCGGAGATCACCATCCCGGGGAAATAGTCGTTACGGGTGAATGAGGCCGTATCAAACCGGGCGATCATTCCAGCTGCAACTTTCGTGTTTTGGGTAGTCCCATCTTCCATATGGTTTAGACCGATATACTCGCCTTCTAGGTTGGGGTCAAACATTGCAGGAAGTCTTGGATCACTATTGTCCACCATGTTTTTCAGATAGGTGTATGGAGCCAGATCGAACTGCCCCCATGTCTCCATAGCCTCGCGGATACCACCAGTCTGACTGGATGTTGTAGCATAAAGATCCGGGCCGCCAGCATCGAGCATAATGTCATCACTGTTGCTGGTGACCACCGGATAAGCCGAAGGATCAGCAAGAATTGTAGCAATCTGCCCGGTGAAGCTAGATTCCAATACATCAGAACCTCGGATTAAGAGACGAAGACGCAGGGAGTTGCAATACTTTTTCCAGAGGGAGATATCTCCATTGTTGAGATAGTCCTTCGTCTGGAATAGCCCTCCATAAAAAGCTGCAACAGTGATGCTGTTAAGCTCATCGGCGATGTCTTTCAGGTCGGTGAGCATGGCTTCGTAGATCTCCTTAGCATTGTCATATTTTGGCAGAGAGGCTTCGAGGGCGCCGCTTTGCCGTACTTTTCCAGCTTCTGACCAGGGGATGTCGCCAAATAGGTCAACCATCTGTTGGGTTTGATCATAGAAGAAGATCTTAGCAGCTAGCATAAATATGCGATAGTCGTTCTGGCTGGCTTCTGGGAGTTTGTTGTAGAGGTCTTCCATTTGCCTGAATTGGGTCAACGGACCATTGTAGTATTGTTCCCATCTCCAGTTTGTAGCAACTGCAGGAGGAAGATACCGGTCTTTCCCGGTGAATATTCCCATGGACTGTGTATAAAGGCCCAGGGTAGGTTGTTCGACAACGAAGAACCTCCAGTACCAGGGAAGGACTACTTCGTTGGATGTCTGCAGGATACCGGTCAGGAAATTTTCAACGGATGCCGTTGTTGATTTGCTGGGATCCTTATAGAGCTGACTCATTTCATCCTTGCTGCAGCTGTTAAAAATCAAGGCAGCACTGGCGAATGCCAACAGGATTATATAGATTGTTTTTTTCATATTACTTTATCATTTTCTCGTTAGAAACTAGCACGAACGGAGAACCCGATGCTTCTGGTTGCTGAAGTAGATCCCTGATCCTGAGCTGCTGCAACCCAGTTGGTTCCAATGAAGCTTTCCGGATCGAAATACTTGAAGGTTCTGTAGATGTAGAAGAGGTTGCTTGCTACCAGTGCTATCCTGATATTCTGGCATTTGAGCTTCTGAGCCAGGTTTTGGGGAAGATTGTACCCAACCGATAGCTCACGGAACTTAATGTAGTTGTTTTTGTGTACTGTCCCGATGTCATGGCGGCTGTAGGGTGCACCAAATCCTGATCCAACGCTCCAGGTGTGGGTTGCCAGGTAATAATCAGCAGCGCTGACGATGATGTCGTTAGTAGTCCCATCAGGCTTAACGCCATCAAGCAAAATACCATCATTCCAGACCCGTTCACCGTTGGGACCGGTTGCTCCATCGAATCTGACTTTTACTCCATCCGTATTTACATAATAGGAGAGACCGTCATGTTCAGCATCGCGACCCCAGAGTGTTTGTTCAAACATCCCGGCACCTAACATATATTGGGTAGCCAATGATGTGACATGGCCGCCCCATGAATAGTCAATCGCGAAATCCACGAAGAAGTTCCTGATATCGATTGTGGAACCCAAACCCCCGGTTATTTTCGGCATGGCATTGCCAACGACTTTCATCTCGTCCATATCAATCTGATACAGACCGTCAACTGGGTCAACAATCAGTTGACCGTTGTCATGGACTTTTGGTGTGTAAGCCAGGATTTCGCCCATTGGCCGACCCGGTCGAGATACAATATATACAGCTCCAGCGTCGAGATTAGCGTGAACCAGTTCGTCCACACCAGGCATAAGGCTTACCACCTCGTTTTTATTGGTGGCAAAATTGAACCTCAGATCCCAGCGAAAATTTCTCGTATCAACCGGTGTTCCATAGATGCCGGCTTCCAACCCAAGGTTCTTCAGCTCACCAACATTGGTCAGCATTCGTCCTGCTCCAACAGTTGGGGGGACTGACAGCCAGAGGATCTGATCAACAATTCTATTCTGATATCCGCTAAATTCGAATCCAAACCGATTTTTGAACATTTTCATTTCTAACCCAAGTTCCAGCTCGTGTTTTTCCTCCGGCCGGATGGCGTCATTTCCATAATCAGTTGGTACTCTGTTATATACAATTCCGTTGATAGAGCCCTGATTATACGCATTATTAGCAGCGTAGAGTGGGGGAGCGTTTCCAACAATCCCATAGGCAACGCGAATCTTTCCATAGTCGATGGCTTCAGGGAGATGGAAGGCATCAGAGAATAGGAAGCTCAGGTTCACCGAAGGATAGAAGAAGGTATTGCTTCCGGGAGGCAAAGTAGAGGAAACCTCCTGGCGACCAGTAAATTCAACGAAGGCAAAGTCTCGGAATCCAAGGCTAAAGGTTCCAAAATAGGCATACTTTAACAATTCCGAATAGTCGGATGAACCGTTACGGGTGGAGTTATTAGCTGAAGCATTTTGATGGAACCAGTTCTCGGTGCTAAGGCCTGTACTGGTGCCAGCGTTCACCGTCTTAAAGGTCTCTCGGCGAGCGTTAAATCCGGCGTTAATGATCAGTCCAAAGTTTTCACCCAACTCCTTATCATAGGATGCGAGCAGGTCGCCATAGGTGATCCAGTAGTTGCTCTGAGTCATCCCGAAATAGCCGCTTTCACCGATGCTCAGTGGATACATATTAGGCTGACGCATCTCAGTAGCCATGGTGGTCAAGTCGTTGGCAATTCTACCACGCAATGTTAGGTCTTTGAACAACTTCCAGGTTAAAGTGGCATTGGCGATTAAGCGGTTCTGATATTCGTCCTCCTGCCATTTCATTGTCCTCCACAGATAATCGAGCAGGTCAACAGCCCGGATATTGTAAATGATGTTTTCATTTGGGGTAGCTGACTCTTGGCTTCCGGTTCTGTAGTAATATCCTTTGCTGGTTTGGTAGTTATCGAGATACCACTGTGCATCATCGAACCGGCTCAGGAAACCACCGAAGTTATTGGTCACCCGGCTGATTTTATAGGGACGGTTCAGCGTATGCTGATTTACCCATGTGCTGGTTAGATCAAGTTTGAGGTTTTTGTGCAGGTTAATGGTGGAGTTCAGGTTAAAGGTATTTCTCTGGTGATCGCTACCTCTTGTAATAGGTTTATAATCAAGCCTATTGTAAGAAAACCTAAAGTTGCCGAACTCGCCTGCCTTATTCAGTGCAACGTTAAGGCTTGAGCTGGCACCCGGTTGAAAAAGGTTATTCCAGTTGTCCGGTTGTGCCACATAGGGGTGAATCCGATTATCCCACCCAATAACATCTTCGCCGTTGAATGCCGGACCAAACTGGGCATAGGAGCGATAAATTGGGCGGCGAATAGATCCGTTATACGTGACATATTCTCCGTTTTCATTGAAATACTTAGGATTATCGACTGTCAGCCAGCCATCTTCGTCTGATCCAAAGGATCCCTGATTAGTGCCTCGGTCGTAACCTGGCCCGTAAATGTTTTGGAAAGGTGGGTTAAATGCCGGTTTTTCAACTAGATAGTTGTAGTTTACATCGACACCTAGTCCTTGGGTCCTGGTTCCTTTTTTTGTGGTAATCAAAACAACTCCGTTAGCAGCTTCCGATCCATACAATGCTGATGCAGAAGCGCCTTTCAGGATGGAGAGGTCTTCGATGTCCTGCGGGTTAATATCGATTAGCCCGTTACCTCGAATTCTTTGATCATCCCAGTAACCAGCGTTGTTGGCTTCACCATTTCGGATGGGAATACCATCGACGACGATCAGTGGCTGACTGCTGAAGTTGATGGAGTTCAACCCCCTGATTTTTATGTCAACAGCACTGGTTGCTCCACCAGGAGCAGTGCGGATTTGAACACCGGCTGCCTTTCCGTAAAGGGCAGATCCGAAGTTGGTGGTACCAACTTTGGTTATCTCCTTGGCATTGATGGTGCTAACAGCGTATCCGAGGGATTTTTGAGCCCGACGGATACCCAGAGCGGTAACCACCACCTCTCCTAGCTCAGTGGCTTCCGGAACGAGAGCCACATTAATGGTGGTAGCGGTTCCAATCGTAATTTCCTGCGGGGTGTACCCCAGGAAAGAAAACAACAGGATACTGCCACGATTGACGCTAATGGAATAGTTTCCATACGCGTCGGTAGATGTACCCATTGATGTACCTTTGATCGCAACGTTCACACCAGGCAGGGTCTCTTGTGTGGAGGCATCGGTCACCTTCCCACTGATCCTAACCTGCTGGGCAGAAACGCTGACGAACACAAAAAATGCCATCACCAATAGGGTGAAGCATTTCTTCATCCATAGTTTACTACTCATAGGAATGCTTGTATTTGGTTAAACAATAAAGATAAAAGACTCCAGTAAAATGAATTGACAGATAGATGGTATCAAACAATTAATTCATAGGGCTTTGGTTAGCTGAAAACCTATAACAAATATACAGGTATTCTTTAACCCAACTGTGTTAACGCGAAATTTTATTAAAAAGAGACTCTCCGGATCTTTATTTGTTTGCCGGGAATTTTAGGTATTCCGAAAATTTGGCTTTGTAATACTCAACCTTCTCTTCTTGTGGATAATAAGTGCAGTCGTAACCAGATTGCAGGGCATTCATGGCAGCCTCAACAGTGGGGAAGAGTCCCGAAACTGTTGCAGCAAACATGGCGGCACCCAGGGCGCAGGCTTGGTCTGATGAAGATACGCGGATCTCCATATTCATTACGTTCGCCAAAACCTGCATGACAAAGGGTGATTTTCGGGCTACGCCACCAATGGCAATAACCTCCCTGATGGGAACACCCTCTTGAATGAATCGATCGGCAATGGCTTTGCTACCAAAAGCGGTAGCTTCTACCAAGGCCTTGTACAGAGCCGGGGCAGTGGTGCCTAGTGTCAGCCCGGTTATCGTGGACTTGAGCCTTTGATCCGCATCAGGTGTTCTCCTTCCGTTAAACCAATCGTTGGCTAATGGAATAGAATCATCATCGGGTAACTGGGAGGCTGCATCCGATAGCAAGGGTAAAATGCGATCGGAGAAATCATCCACAGCAATCCCGAGCTCATGAGCTGGCCATGAGAGCAGGTCGCGAAACCAGGCATACACATCACCAAAAGCCGACTGGCCGGCTTCGAGGCCAATCATTCCGGGCACTACTGATCCGTCAACCTGGCCGCAGATTCCTTTGACCAGCTTATTTTCCAGATCAGCGTAAGGAGCTACGAGGATATCGCAGGTGGAGGTGCCCATGACCCGGACCAGGGAGTAAGGCTTTATGCCACCTCCCACAGCACCCATGTGACAGTCAAAAGCACCAGCCCCAACAGCAACCGGACCATTGAGGCCCAATGCTTGGCACCATTCCGGTGTCAACTCACCAACTTTATGGTCGGCGGTGTAGGTTTTATCGTATAGTCTGCTTCGATAAGCAGTTAGCAGTGGATCTAATGCTGTGAAAAATTCTTTAGGGGGTAATCCACCAAAGTCATTGTGCCACATGGCTTTATGTCCAGCTGCACACCGGCTTCGAATAACCTCTTCAGGCCTTGTCTTGCCAGTCAGCATAGCCGGAATCCAGTCGCAATGCTCGATCCATGACCAGGCTGCATCCCTGACAGCTGAGTCCTGGCGAAGTACATGCAGTATTTTTGCCCAAACCCATTCAGATGAGTAAATTCCACCTTCGTACCGGGTATAATTGGTGCCCCAACTGGCAGCGAGTCGATTGATCTCGGCAGCTTCTTCCACGGCCGTATGATCTTTCCAAAGGATG
>JAAYIP010000242.1 GCA_012523435.1 Bacteroidales bacterium
AAACAGGAACGTGGAGTTTTCTACCAAAAAAGACACGCCGACTGAGCTTCCGAAAAAGACAAAATCCATACAAAAACCTAAAACCAATAACCACCTACACGTATGACCCGCGTAAAAATCACTCCATCGAAACCCCTCGGACAAGACTTTATCCCTCAAGAATACCTGCCCGAAGGGTGCGATCAGCATTATATCCGAAACCAACAGTCAGTCCAGCCTGATGGCCATTGGCGGCATCTGCGGGCGGATGAGCTCGAAACCCTCGTGAAAAACCACAATACCTCGTCCGACTGGGACGAGGTGCTGGTAACCAAAGAGTTCGATCCAAGGCAAATCCGAAATACCGAGTTCTTCGGACTGGTGCGCATCGGCCGGGTGCGCGATGCCGTGGTTGAACATCACGACCTGAAACTTCCGGTGGGCATCACCAACAGCCTCGTAATCTCCTGTGATATTGGCGATGATGTGGCTATTCATAATGTCCGATATCTGGCCTATTATCTAGTCGGCGATCAGAGCATCCTGTTCAATATCAATGAGATAAACACTACCGACCACGCCAAATTCGGAAACGGCATTATCAAGGAGGGTGAACCCGAATCCGTCAGGGTATGGCTCGACCTGATGAATGAGACCGGATCAAGGCGGGTGATGCCCTTCAACGGCATGATCACGGCTGATGCTTACCTCTGGGCTCGCTACCGGGATGATACCAAGCTGATGGAGCGGCTCGGTGAGATCACTCAGGCCTCTTTAGATTCACGGAGAGGATATTATGGCGTGGTGGGGACCTGCAGCGTGATCAAAAACTCCCAGATTATCAAAGACGTGATGGTGGGATCCTACTGCTACATCAAGGGCGCCAATAAGATCAAGAATGTCACCATCAACTCCTCCGAAAAAGAGCCCTCCCAAATCGGCGAAGGCGTAGAGCTGGTGAACGGCCTTATCGGATATGGCTGTCGCATCTTTTATGGCTGTAAAGCCGTGCGTTTTGTGTTGAGTGATAACTCCAACCTCAAATATGGAGCCCGGCTCATCAACTCTTTTCTGGGCGACAACTCCACGATCTCATGCTGTGAAGTACTTAATAATCTGCTATTTCCATCGCACGAACAGCACCACAACAACTCCTTCCTGGTAGCTTCGGCCGTCCTCGGGCAGAGCAATATCGCTGCCGGAGCCACGATCGGATCAAACCACAACAGTCGGGCCAACGACAACGAAATTCTTGCCGGTCGGGGATTCTGGCCTGGCCTCTGTACCAGCCTGAAACACTCCAGCCGGTTCGCCTCCTTCGTCCTCCTGTCGAAGAGTGATTATCAGGCCGAGCTGGACATCAAGCTCCCGTTTTCCCTGGTTAACAACAATATATCATTTAACCGACTCGAGGTGATGCCCGCTTATTGGTGGATGCACAACATGTACGCCATTTCGCGCAACGCCTGGAAATATCATGCCCGCGACAAACGCCTCCGAAAAGTGCAACACATTGAATATGAGGCACTCGCACCGGATACGGTAGAAGAGATCATCACCGCCCGCAAGTTGCTGTGCCGGTGGACAGCCCAAGCCTGGTTGCTAAGTCGAAGAGAATCACCTGGGAATCAGAGCGATGAAGAGCTTTTTGAGCTTGGCCATAAGCTCCTTACCGGCGATCCGAAAACCGTAGCAAGCCTGGAAATTTTCGGCGAAGAGATGGAGCGATCCCATCGCAAAGTATTGATCATCAAGCCGTACGCTGCCTATCAAGCCTATACCGATATGCTGTATCGGTACGCCTCCAAAAATGTGATTGAATTCCTCCTCAGCCGCCCAAACCTATCCCTCGACCAGGTACAAGAAGAACTGGGAGGCGACCGTGTCCGGGAGTGGGATAATATGGGCGGACAGCTGATGCCGCGTCATGAGGTTGATCGGTTGCGGAAGGATATCAATACAGGGAAGCTCAACAGCTGGGCTGAAATTCATGAACGTTATGATCAACTCTGGGAACAGTATCCCCTTGACAAACAGCGTCATGCATGGGCACTGCTCCATGATCTGTTAGACACCCCACGCATCACCAGGGCTGATTTTCT
The DNA here is from genome assembly GCA_012523435.1 of Bacteroidales bacterium. GTDB lineage: Bacteria > Bacteroidota > Bacteroidia > Bacteroidales > UBA12481 > UBA12481. The sequence goes on from JAAYIP010000242.1 coordinate 2,082, forward strand.
CGAGCTCTTCGAGAAAGCCATCGCCATCCAGCACTACATCGACGAACAGGTGTACCTCTCACGGAAGAAAGACTACGACAACCCCTTCCGTAAGCTCACCTACCGTAACGACCAGGAGATGGAAGCCGCCCTCGGCCATATTGACGAAAACGAGTTCATCCTCCAAACTCACCAAGAAACCCTCGACTACATCGCCACCATCCGGAACCTGAACATCACCGGTGGCTGAGCGGAGTCGAAGCATGGTGGCTGAGCGGAGTCGAAGCATGGTGGCTGAGCGGAGCCGAAGCCTAGTGGCATTTGCCAGTGAACCAAGTTATTACTATATTTTCGGCTTGGTTGAAATGATAAACCTATGAAAAGGAGTATCAAGGATTATATCGATTTTGAGCGGGTAGATGCCCTGCTCGAGGGGTTTCAAAAATCAACAGGATTTGTGACCGCTATTGTTGACCTGAATGGAAATATCTTATCAAAATCAGGCTGGAGGCGGATCTGCACAGAGTTTCACCGTGTCCATCCTGAAACAGCTAAAAACTGCTCCCTCAGTGATACCATCTTGGCCAACAAAACAGCCGCCGGAGAGAAATATTACTTCTATCAATGCTTAAATGGTTTGGTTGATGTGGCAATACCCATCATTATTAAAGGTGAACATCTGGCCAACCTGTTTACCGGGCAGTTTCTGCTTGAAAAACCTGATATCTCCGCCTTTCGCGAGCAAGCAAAAAAGTACGGATTCGATGAAGAGGAGTATTTGAGTGCCCTCCGGGATATTCCCATCGTAACCAAAGAAAAGGTTCTGACCATCCTGGAGTTCCTGCAGCTAACCACCAAGCTCATCAGCGATATGACGCTGCAGAAAATGGAACATGCACAGCTGTTGGAATCGGAGCAGAAGGCTCTAAAAGAAGCCAACAAAGCCAAAGAAAAGCTTGCACAAACCTTGGGGCGCATCAGCGACGGGTTCGGATCCCTTGATCACAACTGGAACTACACCTTCGTGAATGAGAAACTAGCCAAGAACGTGGGGAAAAAACGGGAGGAACTGCTGGGTCATAATATCTGGGAAGTTTTTCCCGAAGCCATTGGAACACCCGTTCATCAGGCCTACCTCCAAGCCATGGAGGAGCAAAAATCCATTGATCTGGAGCATTTTTACCCTCACTTTGGAAGATGGTTTCAACATCGATTTTATCCCTCATCCGATGGCCTGTCGGTTTTCAGTAGAGATATCACGAAAGAAAAGACCGCCGAAGCCAAAACCAGGGAGAAAGACCTTCAGTTCAGGAAACTGTCGGCCAACGTCCCAGACCTGATCTTCCAATTCACCCGAAAACCGGATGGATCCTATTATGTTCCAGTAGCTTCTGAGGGAATCAGGAACATTTTTGGCTGCACCCCGGACGAAGTAACTGATAATTTCGATCCAATCGCTAAAGTGCTTCACCCGGATGATGCTGAACGAATTATGGCGGATATTGAGTATTCAGCAAAGCATCTATCCTATTTTACCTGCGAATTCAGGGTATTGATTCCCGGGAAGCCCGTTCAGTGGATCTTTTCACGATCAAACCCCGAGAGATTACCCGACGGAAGCATTACCTGGTATGGCTTCAACGCTAACATTACCGAGCGGAAAGAAGCTGAAGAAAAAGTTCAAACGCTCAATCAACAATTACATCTGCTTGTCGAAGCCATACAGAAGCTATCCATCGCCAGCTCTATGGAGGATGTGATGAAAACAGTTCGCCAATATGTGCGAAAACTGTTGAACGCCGATGGTTTCACCTTTGTCCTGCGCGAATCGGACTATTGCTATTATGCTGATGAAGAAGCTATTAGCCCACTATTTAAGGGTCAGCGATTTCCAATAAATCAATGCGTCAGCGGTTGGGTTATGCTTAACCAACAATCTCTGGCCATTCCTGATATCTATTCTGATCCGCGCGTGCCAGTGGAAGTTTACCGACCAACCTTTGTCAAAAGTATGGCCATGGCTCCTATCCGCACAATTGATCCCCTGGGAGCCATCGGCATCTATTGGAGCATCAAATATTCCCCATCGCCAAGCGAGATTCAATTGCTACAAACCCTGGCTGATGCCACCGCCAAAGCGGTTGAGAACGTCCAGCTAATTGAAGGATTGGAGTCCAGCATTGATGAACGTACCGCTCAGCTCAAGGTTGCCAACAAAGAACTTGAAGCATTTTCTTACTCCGTATCACACGATTTACGTGCACCCCTGCGCTATATCAATGGATATGTCGATCTACTCAATAGTCGATTCCGTGACAACCTGCCTGAAAAAGCCCTGCATTACCTGGAAACAATAACGGATGCGGCAAAACAGATGGGAACACTCATTGATGACCTGCTACAATTCTCACGCACCGGCCGCCAAGAGGTTCATAAAGCTCGGCTTAACATGACCGCTCTAATCAACGAAGTGCTGGAAAAAAATAAAACGGATATCGAAACCCGTAATATCAAGGTGTCGGTTCAGGAGATGCCGGAGGTCTTTGGCGACTACTCGTTGCTTAAACAGGTGTGGATCAACCTGATAGAAAATGCAGTAAAATACACGAGATTGCAAAAATATCCAGAAATTGCAATCGAATTCGAGAAACAAAAAGGAAATTTCATATTTTCCATCCGGGATAACGGAGTTGGATTTGACATGAAATATGTTCATAAACTCTTTGGTGTGTTTCAACGTTTACACTCACAGAGTGAATTTGAAGGCACGGGCATCGGGCTGGCGAATATCCAACGGATCATTCAAAAGCACAATGGGCAGGTTTGGGCCGAAGGAGAACCCGATAAAGGAGCAACGTTCTTTTTTAGTTTACCGCAAAAATAAAGCAGCTAACCGATGTATGATTTGAAAACCATCCTTTTAGTGGAGGACAATCCTCACGATGTTGAACTAACCCTCGAAGCTTTGGCCGAACACAACCTGGTCAACCAGGTGACCTCAGTAAACGATGGCGCAGAAGCAATGGACTATCTTAACTGTGAAGGGAAATTCGAGAATCGCGAGAAAAGCAATCCCGCTGTCATCCTGCTCGATATCAAGATGCCGAAAATGGACGGCCTCGAAGTTTTGGAAGCAATTCGCAAGGATCAGCACCTAAAAACCATCCCCGTCGTCATGCTCACCTCATCCCGCGAAGAACCCGACCTAAAAAAGTGCTACGAGCTGGGCGTCAATGCGTATGTCGTTAAACCGGTGGACTTTAAGGACTTTATCGAGGCAGTGAAAAATATCGGAATATTTTGGGCACTTTTAAACGAACAACCTCAGTGCGAATAGGTAATGGATAAAACCACTAACCATATTGAAGGTGTTAAACTGAGGGTTCTCATTCTGGAGGACTCCAGGCAGGACTATGAATTAATCTCAGAACAACTATCCGATGCTGGATATCTTCTGGAATTAACTCATGCCGAAAACGAACTAGAATTCGATGCGGCCTTACAGGAAAATGAGTACGACCTCATCCTGTCCGACTTTAAGCTGCCTGGCTTCGATGCTTTCAAAGCTTTGCAAAATACCAACAAAACCTGTCCGAATGTTCCCTTCATCTGTATTTCAGGATCGATCGGTGAAGAAACTGCTATTGATTTACTTAAGCTGGGTGCCATTGATTATGTGCTGAAAGACCGACCTGAACGCTTACCCTTCGCAGTGAAAAGAGCGCTGGATGAAGCAAAAGAAATTGCTGCCCATCAGCAGGCAGCAAAAGCTTTACAGGAAAGTGAATATCGCTTTAAACAGGTATCCGAAAATGCTCAGGAATGGATCTGGGAGGTTGATAAATCCGGACTATATACCTACTCAAGCCCTGTAAACCAATCCTTGCTGGGCTATTCGCCAGAGGAAATTGTCGGGCGACATCACTTCTATGATCTGTTTGCCCCGGATTGGAAAGATCAAAAGAAAAGAGCAGCCTTTAAGATTTTCACGAATAGAGAAGCGTTCAAAGACTTTGACAATCAGGTAGTTCACAAAAACGGGCAGATCATCACGTTAGCAACAAGTGGTAGTCCGGTCTTTAACGACCAGGGAGATCTTGTTGGTTATCGGGGTGTGGATTACGACATCACCGAAAGAAAAAAGATCATCGAAGAATTGATTCTGGCCAAAGAGAAAGCCGAGGAGAGCGATAAACTAAAAACGGCCTTTATCAACAACATCTCGCATGAAATAAGAACCCCATTAAACGGAATTTTGGGTTTCGGACAACTCCTTGCAGATGAAAACCTTACCCCTGACCAGCGGGAAGAATACTATGCTTTTCTGTCAAAATCAAGCAACCGGCTGATGAACACCATATCGGATTATATGGATATGGCAAGGATTGTATCGGGCACCATGAGCGTGCACAAAAAAGAGTTTCACTTACAACCACTTTTCCAGGAGATCATGGAAAAGGCGCAGCAATGGTCTGAAGAAAAAAAACTCGATATTAAATCGGATATTCCGGAGGGGACGGGTGAGATAATTCTGAAATCAGACCGTGAAATCATTCGCAGGATTTTTAGTATCTTGATAGGTAACGCAGTGAAATTCACCGACAATGGCAGCATCAACTGTGGCTATAAGGTAATTCCGGGTTTCGTCGAATTCTTCGTTAAGGATACCGGCATAGGAATTGGCAAACATAAGATTAATGCCATTTTCGAGCTCTTCACACAAGAAGACTCCTCCATGATTCGTGAACACGAAGGAAGTGGCCTTGGGCTGGCGATCGCGCGTGGCTTAGTCAAACTTTTGGGAGGAACCCTTAACGCAGTTTCCGAAAAGGGGATTGGATCAACTTTCTCATTTACAGTTCCGTACAAAACTCCCGCGATATCCACAAAAGCTCCGTCCTCAAACATTGGTGAGCCAGGCAACAAGGACGAACTTATGGTGCTCATTGCTGAAGATGAGGAATCGAACTATCTGTTTATGCAAGCGGCCCTTGAGATCATGGGATATCATTATATCCATGTTACCAATGGAGCTGATGCCGTGGAAATTTGCAAGCAAAAGGAATCAATATCCTTGGTTCTGATGGATATCAAAATGCCTGTCATGAACGGGAT
>JAAYIP010000243.1 GCA_012523435.1 Bacteroidales bacterium
CCAATGGGCTCTGGTGGGCAGTAAATCAGAAAACTTTCTCTGGATCCTAAGCCGCACATCTAAAATGGACCCAGCTGTTTACAACAATCTGGTTAACAAGGCAAAAGATAGCGGCTACGACATCAGCCGCCTCGAGAAAGTTATCCATAAGTAATCCTGTTTTAGAGCCTCTCAAGATAGACCATGTGCAGGCTGAAACGCCCCCGGTCGAACCCTTCCGGAAGCTCTTTCAGCATGACGGTGATCGTATTGGTTCCCTGCTTCACTGACAGATTACCAATATATTGCTCTTTAACAAAGGTTATCCCTTCAGCACGGGCATCGAGGGGCGGACTAATCGGGATCTGTCGTTGATTCACCAAAAAAGATGCAGCATCCGGCCTTTTGAAATAGCTGAGATACAGCTTGTACTCCCCATCAGCAGGAACCTGAAGTTCAAATTTAACAAATCCATTCTGCGCAGCTTCCACCGTTAAAGCATCGTATCGGACACCCGATGTAGCATCCGTGAGTATCTCCCTGATGATGGTGGTACGATTGCTGGAAGCTTTTATCGGCAAGAGCTGGAGGTAATACATCATCATCGACGGCGGCTTGGCAATAGCGAGCAACTCGTCCGCGGGCAGATCATTCGTTTCGGGCGGCGTATCGCAATAATAGAGAGCCACAGAGGTATAATCCACCGGTAGCTGGTTTCCTTCGGGGCCATGCTCAATGGACAGATGAATGCTCTCTTCAAAGGGGATTTTATCACTGATGAACAGGCGGTAACCACCGGTCCTGGCCAGCGGAATGGAATAATCCAGACATCCGTGAACCGGCAAACTGAACGCCTGATCCCAGCGGTCGGCCAGAGCATACCACCCTCCGTTGAAATAATCTTCCGATCCGGTTCCATGGAGCCTGATCTCCCCATCCACCACACACACATCATCACCCTCGAAAAAGAGTGTCATGCCTGGATTCAGGCCCTGAGATTGCAACAGTGTACCAACATAATGCCCTCTTCCACTCTTTTCCAGAATTTTATAAGGCTTACCAATCTCCGGCTTGATCTCCCTCCGCCATTGGGCATAAAAACGCCCCTCCCCCACAGTCAACCCTTCGTCGGAATAGACCACCCGCAGGTCGCAGGGAATATCCCCCCCAGGCCCGTTGGGCGAACGGAGGTAAACCAGGTCCATCACCGCACTGGATTGATAGGGCATCGGAAAATAACAGTAGTGATTGTCACCCAACACACCCAACAACATCGACTGCATGGATGGTCGGCCAAAGGCATACCCAAAAAAATCGGAAACCGGACAGTTGATCGCCGGCACCTCCTCATCATCCCATCGGGCTTGTAAGATCAGATCACGAAAATCAGCATTCAACCCCGATCGGGGTATCAACTCAATACCAATGATCCGGCCACCCTGATTGTGCGCGTAAATGCGCGTAACCGTGCCTGGCGAAAGCAGGTAGGATCCCTCGTGCACCTTGACGCCCTCCCTGAAGATCCCTGGAATGTTTCCACCACAATGACTCCAAGTCTCCAGGGCACGATCCAATGCCTCCCGCTCAGCCGCTGAAAATTGAAGGGGATAAGTTTTAACTTCCTCTTTATCAGTGATTTTACTATACTGAATCTGAAAAAACTGCATCATCTCTCCCTTAAAAACAATCTTGCAGGATTGCTCAAACGGAATGGGGATATAACAATAGTACCCCCCTACTTCGTTCCCAACCACCGGCCTCAGAAATGGGTAGGCCTTCCCGCTGAAAAGGTCGATAAACGGGATACTGATTCTCGGTTTGAGCTCCTGATCAAAATAAAACTCAATCGTGTCGGTCGTAGGAGTGGGGGTCTGAATCCGGTGGATCATACCGGGACCGTCGAATTCAGCAATCACCAGGTTTCCGTTCTCCTTGCGGATATAAGAATATTTACCCGAAAAGCCGTCATCGTTGCCGCCAGTGGTGTCATAGCTCGACACCTGCCACACCTCGACATGCTCCAGATAAGCTGGCAAGCGATCGATCTGCGAAACGACTTTCAGTCCTCTCAGAATATCAGCCCGACCGGGAATGGTCTACAGGATCTTCACTGCAGTAAACAGAACTGTTCTTAGTATAGTTTTCATTGTAAATTGTTTATTATCAATAGTTTCGGTAAAGCTGCTAATAGCCAAATTGATACAGTCACTAAAAACATCATCGATTCGATAGTGATGATCCTATTATTGCTTCCCGGTGCCGACCGGAGGGCTCCAGTGGTCCTTTCCATCGGTGAGCCAATCCAGCGAAAAGCTCATGAAATACATCTGATAGGTCTCATACTCACCTACTTCGACATAGATTCCAATGGTTCCTTTGACGTCATCCAGCACACAGAGTGAGGAGTAAGCTGAGGCGCCCGGGCAGATCGTTTTTCGAACCGGCCAGGTGCCCCCTTCATCGTAGCTGAGCAAGACGCTCACATTCTTTCGTGAGGTGGCATAGGGAATGCTGTGCAGTAGTCTGTTACGGTCATATCCGCTGGAGCGTGAAGTGTAGCGAATGATATCACCATTACAGAAAGGATCGATGATATCAGCCTGAATATAAGGGGATTCCAACCAGGTCACGCCCTTATCTTTAGAGACATTGAACCAGCGATTCCCCGAATGGCGGATGCTCATCAGGACATCGCCATGATCCAGTTCCACCACTTTAGCTTCATCGCCTTTGTATGAAGCCCGATTGGTGGATGCCTGCCAGGTCTTAGCACCGTCATCCGAGTAGATGACAAAATTTGATATCACATTTTCAGTGGTCTCCCGAGCTGCCAGCACGGCCATCAGTCGGCCGCAGCTGAGTTGTGTAGCTGCTCCGGAGGTCACGAAGGCTCCTGCCCAGTTTTTCGATACCGGGTTCGTGCAGGCGGCCCCATAGATCTGATCCGTTATGTCCACCGGATCGCTCCAGGTGATGCCATTATCCGAGCTGATCGATTGGAAGATGCGCTGGGGATCGGTAGGTGTTGACTGGGTCCAGCCTTTTCCGGAGGCGAAAAGGCAGATCATATCGCCGTTCATCCGGTTGACCATGAGCGCGGGGTCACCGAATCCGGTTGTTGTCGCCTCACCGGCAATAGTCACCGGATCACTCCAGGAACGGCCCTGGTCGGTACTCCGGCGAATCACCACATCGATATGATTGGGCAAGTCGGCTGCATTGTTCCAACGCTTATCAGTGGCCGTTACCAGCGATCCGTCAGTTGCTGTAACGATAGCTGGTATCCGATAATTTTTCGACCCCGCATCACCTCCAGAAAATAGCAAAGTACTGGTTAGCAATAAGGTGCGACCAGCATCGATTATCGGGATCTGTACCGGATTATCGCCTGAGATCGTATAGCTTAGCGGGTGAGCCGCGATTCGGTTCCCTTCCTTGGCATTCTCTGACACGTCAGTTGTGATCCAGACATAGTTCTCACCCTGACGAAGATTTTGTTGCCCGTGAACCGTCAGGATTCCCGCGGCTGGCTTAACACTTCCGAACAGCACCGCCTCCTCTACCATGAATCGCTCTTTGGATCCGGTGAAATAGACTCTCACCTTGGTAAGATCGGTAAGATCGGTAGTACCTGTCAGGTTGAATGTTAGAGCATTGAGAATCTGCGTATTGGAGGAAGCTTCAATCCGGAAAGCAGCCAATCGTTCATTGGCATTGCCGATTCCTGCGGGCAGATCGGGGTGGTAAGGAAGAGTGGCACTCTGATCCTCCGTTCTTAATTCTTGGTAGGTTTTTGTTGGTTCTGATTGGGCTACCAGTGATTCGGCCATAATCAGCAGTAGTAGTCCGATTGTACCGGCACAGAGTTGGATCTTCATGAGACTTCAGCTTAGGGAATTCTTTCGGAAGATAGGAAAAGAATCCCGGACCAACATCAGGCAGATGAGGTTGTTCTGCCTAATTTCTTCGTCCCGCCAGCATAGCGACAAAGTAGAGCAAGGATGCCAGTGAGGAGAGTGCTGCTACAACATAAGTATAGGCGGCCCAGCGCAGGGCATCTTTAGCTTTATCGTGGGTTTGTCCGTTGGTCACGCCCGCATTTTCGAGCCAGGCGAGTGCTCGTTGGCTGGCATTGATTTCCACGGGAAGGGTGACGAAGGCGATTAGGGTAAAAACGGCATAAGCAGCGATGATCACCATCAGGGCGGTATCGAGTGAAAATAGCCCCTTAACTGCAAAAACGCCGAGGAACATGCCTATAAATATGATATTCAAAACCTTAGCACTGATATTCTGAACCGGCACCAGAGCCGAACGGAAGTTGAGCCAGGCGTATTGGTTGGCATGCTGGATTGCGTGGCCACATTCATGAGCAGCAACAGCGGCAGCGGCGATACTCCGGCCGTTATACACCTCAGGGCTAAGGTTAACGGTCTTATTCAGTGGGTTGTAGTGATCCGACAGTCGTCCGGGAACCGACACCACCTGGACACCGCCAACGCCATGTTCACGAAGCATCCGTTCAGCGATCTCTTTACCACTCAGATTGTTATATCCCAGTGGTATCTTCGAATATTTTGCGAATTTTGATTTCAGCACTCCGCTGATGATCATGCTCAGGAGCATGAACGCACCAAAGATCACCCAGTAACCTGTCATAGAATAGTTATTAATTGACCTTTCCAGTATCAAATTTGATGCCGTGAGGCAAGGCATCAGGGCAACCGTCAAAATGGCTGTTACTGATTTCTAACCGGAATGACAAACATCGGTTTTTCCGTATGGCGCAGCACTTTTTCGGCCACACTACCCATCAGAATTTTTTCGAGTCCGCGGCGACTATGTGATCCCATCACGATCATATCGGCATTCACTCGTTCGGCGACTTTCAGGATGGCATCTGATGGATCCCCGGTTTCGATCACGGTTTCGATTGATGGATCACCAAGGTGAGTTCTGATTTTATCCAGATACTCAACCGAAGCGGCTGACAGGTCTTCCATAGATCCGAGGTTCCAGAGATCGTTATTGGCATAGCCGGTAAATCCCATGATCGAGGAGTATCCTCTCGAATAGTATCCGATGGTATCGGTGATGGCATGCATAACCACTACCCTGGCGTTCATAGCCTCTGCCAGGTGATAGCCTGTTTCGGCCACTTTCTGTGCTGAAGGATCGTAATCGATAGCTATTAGCACAGTATTTACATTGTTCCTTGTTAACTTATTTTCTTCCATGTTGTTTTACCTATTTACCCTAGTTGATGAAAGTACGAAAATCCGTTTACATTTGTTCCAATTAGATACTAAGAATATGGCAACAATCACATTAAAAGGCAATCCGATCCAGACGTTGGGAGAGCTCCCGGCAGTTGGATCTTATCTGAAAGATTTCACCCTTGTTAGCAACAGCTTATCCAGGGTTAACCTCAAGGAATTCAGTGACAACCGACTGATTCTGAACATCTTTCCAAGTCTTGATACGGGTACCTGTGCGGCATCAGTCAGGTCGTTTAATAAGATGGCTGCAGGTTTGGCAAACACGAAAGTGCTGTGCATCTCCCGTGATCTTCCCTTTGCACAGGCTCGGTTTTGCGGCACCGAGGGTATAGAGAATGCAATCACCCTGTCGGATTACGAAACAGGGGCTTTCGGGCGCGACTATAATTTACTGATATCAGATGGTCCGCTGGCTCATCTGTTGTCGAGAGCGGTCATTGTAGCTGATCCCGATGGTCGGATCCTCTACACCGAGCAGGTTCCGGAAATCACTGATGAGCCGGATTACGAAAAGGTGGCGAAAGTTTTAGACCTGTCAGGTTTATAGACCTGACAGGTCTAGAGCCAATAGCCAATACAAGATGAAGAAAAAACTCAGCAAGCTGGTACTTCGCATCATTGGTTTTCTGGCCACGGTTTTACGGCTGCTATTCAAACGTAAAAAGGGGAATATCAAGAGAATGCGGATGTTTGATATGCCAGAACCGCCGGTTCGGCTGATGGGTGAATGCCTGGTGAGCCACGAGGTGATAGATGAGGTTGAGACCTACCATATCAGCCCTCCAAAAAAGAGCAACAATCGGAAGATCATCTATCTGCATGGCGGGGCATTTATTTCTGGGCCGGTTCTCTTTCACTGGCAGATGTTAGCCCGGATGGGTGAAATGACCGGATCGGAGATTGTGGTTGTGTTGTACCGAAAATCCCCCGAGCACACCTATCCGGCCCAGATGGATGATCTGATGAAGGTCTATCATCAGGTTAGACAAACTACTGATCCATCGGAGATTATCTTCATGGGAGACTCTGCCGGAGGAGGCCTGGCGGCTGCAGCGGTCCAGAAACTTCGTGATGAGGGCACTCCCATGCCGGGGAAAGTAGTATTACTCTCTCCGTGGCTGGATCTACTGCTGACCAACCCCGATATTCCAAAGCTCGAAAAGAAAGATAAGTTCCTCGACCGCGAGTCGGTGGCCCGATCGGGTCGGCGGTATGCTGGCGAGAACGACCCACAGCATCCCTATCTCTCGCCGGTGCGCGGAAACCTGGCCGGGTTACCCAAAACCCTGCTGATGATTGGAACGATGGACCTGCTCCTGTTCGACTGTCGCCTGTACCGTGACAAAGCGGTTGATGCGGGTGCAGAGCTCGACTATCAGGAGTGGGACAATATGTTTCACGACTGGATGTGCCTGACCTCCATTTTGAGTGAAGCGGAAGAGTCGGTCAAATACATTAGCGGATTCCTGGAGCAATAGGCTTATTTAGGACAATGGTAAAAGCGACCCTATCGGCCAGCTGAATATTCCTATAATGCTGGTAAACAGGGATATCCACCATAAAGGAGAGATTGACTTTTTCGACAAAAGCCAGATTGATTTGGGGGGTTAGGAAGAATTTTACGGATCCTGACGAAGGTTCAATCTCTTCATGAATGAAGCTTTTCCCCCGGATCTCATTACGCAGTTGGAGGATCAGGGTTCCGCTCACCGGCCAGCTGCTGGTGCGGATCAGGTGGCGCGACACATAGACAGCGTTGGTCATGGAAGGCCCATAGCGATAACCCTCCCGGTTGGTAGCATTCCATTCGATCCGGTTATACAGGAAGTAGCGCATCCCGGTAAATGACTTCTGATGAATGAGATAGCTTTGTACCACGGCACCAAAAGTGGAGGTGGATGGCTGCAAATCGTAGGGCAGCCTCACATCATCGATCCGTCGGCCATCAAGGCTGAATGGCAGCTTAACTCCGAGAGCTAACGAATACTCCCATTTCTTCACTGGATCGTAATAGAGTTGATACTTCCCCGACAGAAGTGCGTTATTGAGTCCGCGGCCTCTCAGCGTGTAGCCTTCCGGAACCCGGTAATACTTGGTTTTATCGATGAAATAGCCCAGTTCGGCCTCCGCAGTCAAGCGATTCGTTATTCCGTAGGCAATTATCGATCCGACATAATTATAACGAGCATTTTTAATAGCTCCACCCTGGATTAGTTCGCGCCCTTCAAAGTATCGATCCGACAGGTGGTGGCGGTAAAATGCGGTGATCGTAAGCGTATTTTTTTGCAGGACACCCATATTTTCGCTGCCGCCCACCGGAGTACCCGCGGAGGAAAAACACTGGCCCTGTGCCATTCCGGGGAACAAGAGCAGAGGTAACAGGAATAGCAGGAAAGACTTATTAGAACACACTGACTTCTACGGATTTAGTTTCCTCATGATCATTTCCATCCGAGATGGTGCAAAAGATTTCATTCAATCCGATGGTACAGGGGGTAGCCACGTAGGTAACTTCTGTTCCGGACCCAAGAAGATCGCCCTTCTCGACAGTCCAGAAATACTGAAGTTTATATCCGGTAGCCTCCACCCACACCCTGGTGGTATCCCCGGTGAAGATGGTATCGCGGGCTGCCTGAATGGAGCTATAAACCAATGGTTCATCACTCGGATCATCTTCTGGATCACAGGAGAAGCTGATCATCAGAATGGAAAATAACAGGGTCAAACGAATTAAATGAGAGCTAAACATATCTTAATGAGATTATTATCATTTAACACACCTAACAGACATGCCATACGTTTTTGGAAAACTGTCGTATCGCCCAACTTTAGGATCGGTATCGCTAAGGCATCTTCTCCAGGCGTTATTCCCTGACTCGTTGGAAGTCCAGATATACTCCCAGATTGTCAGATGGGTAAACCCGATACCTGGAACACTTCGACCACAATATAGGGCATTATAGCCCGAGCTGCCTCCCGGCCCCAGTTTGGTACCCTCATCGGTACCACGCCAAACATTAGATCGGTTAGCTTCGCTTTCACTCATCCCCAGGGAAACCTCCATCTCGATCCACTCCTGATCGGTAGGGATATGCCACCCATCCGGGCAGATACCCTGGGCGCCCTTGATGGTGGTGTAATTCATGGCTTCGGTCCAGGTGTAGAGTCCGCCGTAGGTATCGCACATCTGGGTATTATTTCCGTAGCAGAACTTCTCGATGGTTCCGTTATTTGACTGTCCGGTGGTCAGGTTCACGGCCTGACCAATGTTCAGATTCTCGGCCATCCAGCATTTTGCTCCGATCTTTACGGTTTTGTAACGCCTTCCGTCCCGTTCATCGACAAAGGTTTTACCACATTGCCATTCGGTGCTTTCCATTGTCAGGGCCACCTCATACCAATCCCCGGAGCGAAAGACATTCAAGGCGTTTGTAGTGGTATTGAAAATCATGAACCCATCGGAGAGGTTGGTCAGGGCATCCCGTTCGCCCACTGTCATCACCGGAATGGCACCAGAGGAGTTTCCAGCCTCATTGGCATACATGGCAAAAGGGACACTCAACAGCTGAGTAGCTCCCATCAGCACATAGAACCCGGTATTGTCAGCATCGAGCCTCACCTGTAACCATTTCTCTCCATCAGATTTCCAATTAATTTGAGAAAACTCCTGCTCACTCCAGCCACTACCGATGGCCAAGGTGAACAGGCCAAACTCATTGGTTGTCACCTCGTGCCTTTCGGTGTACAGGATGGTCCCCTTGTCGGAACCATCTCGTATGGATATTTCCAAGCCAATAGTACGGTTGGAAATCACCGAACCGTCAGTATGACGAGCCACTGCCTGATAGTTAAAATAGGCTGGACTTTGCGCTGAAAGAGAAGTAATTACGGCAACCAAGCCTATTAAAATTAAGGTCAACTGTTTCATTTGGATGGAAGAAAAGATTGAGACCTAAAATTACAAAAAAAAGAGCCATTCCCAAAAGGACTGGCTCGATCAGCCTGGCGTAATCTCAGGCTAAGGCTGGTTGGATCAGGTTGATTAATCGAGGTAGGAGGGGTCCATCATCCATCTTTCGACCACGACTGGCTCTGGGTCTTGGGCAAGATAGCCTGCATTGAACATCCACTCCTCTAATTCCATCTGATTCAGACTTTTAAAGTAGAAAACATAATCCGGCACCTCCGGATCGGAAAAGGTGACTGTAATATGATCCACCTGACACAATACCCTTTGAATTCGCTGTATATCAGCAGCATCCAGTTCATTATCATAGTATTGTGCGATAAAATTCAGGATGGGCTTTTCGATCATGAATGTGTAGGGCTTAGGATTTTTTGCCCGGGTTTTCTCTTTAGGGACGCCGGCGTTTGCCGTCATTCCAAGGCCTAAGAAAAGGATGGCCAGGATCGTGATGATTTGCTTGGTTTTCATTTTTCCTCCGATAATTAGTAATTGTTTCTACTCATTAGACGGATGAGGAAAAAATGTGTTACATCACTATTTGTTAAACAATGTGAACATCAGGAAGTTTAAGGTTAATGATTTGTTAAATGGAGTTCCGCAGGCAACTTACTTATCCATTGGACGGAGCTCCACCATGATCCGGACACTTCCAAAACGTGCGCCCTGCAAGGAGTTGATGATTTCGTGTTCGAACCGACTATCTACCTGGAAAAAAGAGAATCGTTTCATTAGTTCGATCTTACCAATGGAGATATCCCGATTTCCGGTAGTGCCGTTGATCAATCCAATGAGCGCACCCGGGTTCAGGTTGTTCTTGGTACCCAGGTTGATATAGAAATTGGAATAGCGAATCTTTTCTCTTGGAGTGCTTTTCCGCCCGGATGCTTTGGCTTTTGGTTCCTGAGGCCGAACGTTCAGGTCGGGCGCTCCCTCGTAATACGACAGAAAGCGGTTAAACTCAACTGAAACAAACCGTTTGACAAGCTCTTCACGGTCGAGCCAGGCCAGCTTCTTCATGATGACATCGAGAAATGGGCCGATCTGGGATTCATTGATCTCCACGCGCTCTACCTTATCGATCTGATTAAAGAGCTGTTTTTCACAAATCTCACGACCTCCGGGAACCTGTTTTTGCAGGAACTTTTTCCTGACGATCTTTTCCAGTTGGGCAATTCTTGATTGCTCACGAGTGTGAACAATGGATATCGATAATCCTGTTTTACCGGCACGACCTGTTCTTCCGCTCCGGTGGATATACACCTCCAGATCATCCGGTAGGTTATAATTGATAATGTGAGTTAAATCATTGACATCCAATCCTCTGGCTGCAACATCCGTTGCTACCAGCAGTTGAAGATGTTTTTGACGGAAGCGGCCCATGACAAAATCGCGCTGGGCCTGTGACAGGTCACCGTGCAGCACGTCAGCATCGTACCCCTCACCCATCAGTTTATCGGCAACCTCCTGAGTTTCGGCACGAGTGCGACAGAAAACGATTCCGTAGATGCGGGGATAAAAATCAATGATACGTTTCAGCGCAGCATAACGATCTCGCGCATGAACCATGTAATATTCATGGTTCACCTGTTCAGCACCGGCATTTCGCCGCCCGACAGCAATTTCGACCGGCTCTTTCATGTATCGCCTGGAAATATCCTGAATCTCGCGTGGCATCGTAGCAGAGAATAGCAGGGTATGCCTGCCCTTAGGTGTCTCGCTGAGAATCGTATCCAGATCATCCTTAAAGCCCATGGAGAGCATCTCATCTGCCTCATCCAGCACTAACCAACGGATTGAGCCAATTTTCAGTGCTTTTCGGCGGAGGAGGTCCAACGCCCTACCTGGGGTGGCAACTACCATGTGAACGCCAGACTTAAGTGCCTGCATCTGGGGAACGATATTTGTTCCTCCATAAACTGCAATAATCTTGAATTGAGGCAGATAGCGAGCAAACTTCTGCATATCGCCGGTAATTTGCATGCATAACTCACGAGTTGGACAAAGCACCAGCGTTTGCACTGAGCGGTCGGTTAAATCGGTTTGTTCCAGTATTGGCAGGCCATAACCAGCGGTTTTGCCAGTACCGGTTTGTGCTAATGCCACCAGGTCGCCCCGGTTGGCAAATAAAAATGGAAGTGTCTCTTCCTGAATGGGGGTGGGCTGTTCAAAGCCCATTTCGGAAATTGCTTTCAGTATCTCCTGACGCAAACCCAGATCTTCAAATAAACTCATTATTGTTCCTTCCTAACAGCGCCAGATGCAATCAACCTGAAAGCCATTGATTTAAATTGGCCGCAAAGGTAACAAAAAAAGACAAAAGAAAAGCCGGTCTTACCAGACCGGCCAATCTAAACTGTTTCGAAAAACAAACACTTACTCCTTGCAGTACCTAAAACTCTAACTAATTATTACACTACAAAGAAAAGTCGTTTAATGCTTATCCAGTTTTAATTACTGTTAAATAGTCTTATCAGATTACAGCTTACTCAGATTGATGGAAAGCAGCAATCGGGTATGCCAGGATTTCTCCACAGGCAACCAAGCCTGGCGAACTCCGATTTCGAACGGCAGGGTGCTCTGGATGAAATAGAATTACCCGGTGAGTTCCATTCCAAACGACTGGTAATCTCGGGTTTGTCCATTCTGAGCCAACCCACGCGCCAGATCGCCAAACAGGTTCGCCCGGATCTGTTTAATATAGACTATCGGGCCCAAGGCCAGGTCAGGATTGAGCAGGGGGAATAGATAACTCGCAGAAAGAGAAGTTAACTTCCTATTAGTCTGATAGTAATAGCCTCTTGGGTAAGCAATGGGCTCATCAAAATCGTATTGTGTGGTTCGCTTTTCCTGATAACCAGCATAAAGTCTCAAGCTGTGGTGTCCGCCCACGCCCGGGGTCAGTAAGGTTAACGAAGCTGATGCCAGGTAGCCTGGCTGGCCTGAGACATTCAGTTCTCGGTTATAATGCAGCTCCAATTCCTGGCTCCACGTTGGGCGGAGGTTCAATTCGGCTTTTTTCGACTGTCCTGCTAACAACAAACTGGATTTAATAAACTGATTATTAACTGGATCCGATGGCAAGCCTTCATCAGCAAGTTGCTCCTGACGGATAAAATTATATTGGGCTTGCGGGACCACTTTGAACGCATAATGATGATATAGGAAGGTGAGAGGGATGTGCAGGCCAGCCATTAATCCCGACTCGCGGAAGCGGAGCAGGGAATCGCCATCATTGCTGAGTAGTCGAACTCCGTGAGAAGCAGAAACATCCAGGACCGGATAAAGGCCCCTATACGACAGGTCAACATGAAACCGCCCATCGCTGATCCTTTTTTCAAACTCATAGCCTGCAGTAATGAAGGTTGTACTGAGGAGGTTTTGGGACATCACAGAGACCCCTGGTTTGAGCGAAAAGGTTTGCAAATTGAAACTTATCGGGGCCCAACTGTGGAAGTTCAGCAGGTGATGTGCTTTTTTATAATCCCCCACAACATATTGGCTATCTGGGATATTAACATCCTCCATCATACCCAATTCCTGATCGACGTAGTCCTTCCAGATTTGTGGAGAGTGATCCTCGACCTTTTCCAGCGGCGTCCAGGTTGCCGGATCAATTCGGGTTTCGACTAGGGCATAGCCATCGGCGGTATAATCCGAATAGATCATTCGGGTACCATCGCTGTTAAAATCGGGATCTCCGGCACCGTAAGCGGAGGAGGTAACCTGATAAATAGCTCCTGTCTCTTTATGGAGGGCATAAATATTATCGATACCGGAATAAGCAGCACTGAAAAACAAATAAGTAGGATGATCCACCGGTCGGGATATTTCCTGATAGCTATAAGGCAGAATGGTATTTACGGAGCCATTGGCCATCCTAACTTCTACCAGGCTTTTGCCTTTTTCTCCGATCACCACGCTATAGACTGACTGGCCATCGAGGCTAACGGAGGGATAGGTAAACAGGGCTTTGTCGGGTGTTTGGTATTTTTTTAGCTCCTCTCCTGTATATGAATCGATAATTGTCAGCCAGTTCTCTCCCATCTCGGTCACTTCGGCCACAGCCAGGCGATCGCCCTGTGGGAAAAAATCAGGAGAAAAATAGCGGGTTTTGCTAGTCAGCAGTTGGGTTTTCCCTTTAGTGAGGTCATGCACTTTTATCACGGAGTAGCTGCGGTGTTTCCATCGTGGATCGACCATCATTCCGGCCCACGCGATTCTGTCATGGCTGAAAGTCAGGTTATCCATGGTAAACGAGCCCGGGCTATTTTGTTTTGCTGGCAGGGCGTTTCCGGCAGAGACTCGCGGGAAGATCAGTTCGGAGGTAAAATATCCTGGGATGCAGATCTTATGTTCCTTACCTGAAGGGTCGAGGGAGATGATTTTCGGATAGCTATCGCGGCCTGATTTTTCGGCAAGGACTAAGGTGTCGAGCAGGTAGCGACCCAATCGGTAGTTAACATACCTTCCGTTGGTAGGCTTTGACCAGCGGGTCATTGGGGTCAATCTGGTATGATCGGCCTGTTTCTGCCATTTCATTCTGAGTGAATCGTAGGCTGCCTGATAGAAGGCCTCTCTTGAGAGTCCTGAATACTCGTGGAAGGCTCGTGACAGGGGTGCCAGGGTGTAAGGGCGGTGGGTGATATTATCTAATGCTGTTTTCAGCAGGTCGGTGCCATACAATTTTCGGGCGTAGGATACTATATTATATCCCAGGTAATAGATATCTGGAACGTAATCCCGGTAGGATCCCAGGGACGCTTTGTTAAAGTTGAAGATTCCCTTTTCCAGCACTTGCGCTCTGGTTTTCATTTCGAACGATGGCAGTCGTCCGCGGCCGCTGTGGCTCATCGCTGTTTCCATACAGATAGCGTCACCCTCCATGAGCCAGGATGGAAAGAAGAGGGAGAGCATGATTGTTGATGAGTGATGGCCGGTCAGGTAGTAAAGGGGCTTAGTTACACCTTGTTCCAGCGCGTAATACTGGTTCATGTGGCGGTATTCGTGGACGGCCATTTGCTGCATCCAATCGTGGGCATAGGAATTTTGAGCCGGGCAGGTATTGATTTCCACTCGGAAGGGAGTCAGCAGGGCGAAAGCGTTAGGGACAACGGTTTGGTTGTGCAGGAGTACGTTAGTAGGGCGAGGGGTTACTCCGAGGGAGTTAGGCACGGTTGTGCGGGCATACTCCAGGCTATTGGCCAGGCGGATGGCGTGTCGGTCGTATCCCTCTTGAAAAACAATATTAAAATTGTTAGTCTGGATGCTCCGCCACCGGGTTGAAGCCGGATCTTGGCCAGTATCATAATATTGCCCGTAAGTATTTACAGATAAAGTAAATAACAGAATCGTAAGGCAGATTTTGTTCATGAAGCGAAAGTAGAAAAATAATGGGTGTCAGATGCGGGGTTCTTGGCCCTTGAGGAATCGTTTGATATTACTTTGGTGGTTGACCACGATGAGGTAGCAAGCTGCTGAGGCGGCGCCGACGTAGGGGGTTGGTTCGTGGGCGAGGATGATGACCACCAGGAGAACTACAGAAAGGATGATAGAGCTTACGGAAACGATTCGGACGGTGTACTTGCTAATGAAATAGCTTGCAGCGGCCAGGATAGCAGAAACTGGGGAGATTACGAGGAAGGCGCCCACGGTAGTATTCACGCCTTTTCCGCCTTTAAAACCCAGGAAGGGGGAATAGTTATGTCCCAGGACCGCTGCGATACCGGTCATGGAGATCATGAGTTCCTTACTGATTGGGGGGTTAGTTTGCAGGGAGAGGATCAATAGTGCCAGTGCGGTGGGCAGTGCGCCTTTGAGGATATCGAGGAACTGCACCAATCTGGCTGCCTGTCTACCTGCGACTCGTCGCACATTCGTTGAGCCGATATTCCCGCTACCGCGGGTTCGGATATCGACTCCCAATTTTTTTTTCACCACGAGATAGCCTGAGGGTATTGCTCCACAGAGGAAAGCGAACAGGACGAACCCTGTAATCTCGATTATGTATCTGGTTTCCAATTGCTAAGGCTAATAAGTACGGAGCAAATATACTACAATATTTAGAAAAGCTACCCGCTGGGGAAATGAAGGCAGGGGGATAGCGAGGGAAGAAATGGATTCGCCCTCCACTTCTAACTAAAAACCGACAGAGGGCAAAACCCCTGGGAATAGACCTGACAGGTCTAAGACCTGTCAGGTCATCCTTCGGTATGCTGCCAAAACAGCTATCGAATCTATATCACTCTCATACAAGCACTTGCAATCACCCGTGTCTTTTCTGCCAAGAATACAATCATTAAAAATTCACCGGCAAGAACTGTCTTTCCGAGTATCTTCCAACTAAAGTACTTATCCAATTGGCCTCTGTTTTAAACAGTTTTTCGAATATCTAGAATAAGAATTGTATTTTTAGACCTGACAGGTCCACTAAATACCTGACAGGTTTATAATGAGAAACTATAACATTTTAGCAGTTAGCATGCTCCTTGGACTTATCCTTAGTGCAACCGCTTGTACTCAGGAAAGTCAATATTCACTGGTCTCCTGGAACATTCGATATAATAACCCTGGGGATGGACCCAACGCATGGCCTAACCGAAAAGATCTTGTTGCCAATCAGATCAAGCGGGAAGAGCCCAGTGTGATCTGTTTACAAGAGGTTCTAAAAGGTCAGCTTGAAGACCTAAACAACTCATTACCTGATTATTCCTGGTCCGGAGTCGGTCGGGATGACGGCCAAAAAAAGGGGGAATTTGTTCCCATTCTTTTTAAAAAGGATCAATTTAACCTAATTAAAACAGATCACTTCTGGCTGTCCGAAAAACCAACTGAACCAGGGATAAAAGGATGGGATGCTGTATGCCCTAGAATGGTAACCTGGGTATGCCTTCAGGATAAAAAATGCAAAGACACCCTTTACATTTTTAACACCCATTTTGACCACGTGGGAATAGAGGCAAGGCGGTTAAGCGCCAAACTTATAGCAACCTATACTGACAGTATCGCAGGAGAATCACCTGTAATTGTAGCTGGCGATTTGAATTCCATTCCTTCTGATCAGGCCTACCTAACCATGATCGAAAGTTCCTTCCTTGATAGTCGCCTGATCAGTCATGATCCTCCAACAGGGCCAGAATATACGTTCACCGGTTTTGATTCAACCCAACCACCTGGTGATAGAATAGATTACATTTTTGTAAAAAACTTAACAAAAGTAATTAGCTATCAGGTATTTAATGATAAAACTGGTCAATTTTATCACTCTGACCATTTGATGGTGAAGATCAGGTTTTAGACCTGACAGGTCTAAAACCTGACAGGTCTATTAGAAACAGGACGACCACAATCTGAAATATTTTTAACCTTTCTCCCCTCCTCTTCGTATCTTTAGGTGTAACCCCACCCCATGGATACCGAACCAATTAGCATCCTGATCGAACTGTCTCAAAGGAACGACCCAAAAGCCTTCGGCCAGCTGGTGAACATGACGCGCCATGAGGCCATCCACACCGCCCTCTGCATCGTTGGAAATCGGGAAGATGCCTCTGACATCGTTCAGGAAGCCTATATCCGACTCTGGAATTCCATCCACCACTTTAATCCAAACAAACCATTCCATGCGTGGTTCAGGCAAATCGTCCGAAACCTCGCTATAGACTGCCTCAGAAGAAGAAAGATAGCCCTTACCACTATCCGGGAGGAGATCAATCCCGAGAACAGCGAAACCCCTTTAACTATTCTGGAAAACAATCAATTAATGGATATTGTCAGAAAATGGATCCCCACTTTACCCCGTACCCAACAAATGGTTTTCATTATGAGAGATATCGAAAACCTGTCAATCAGTGAGGTCCGGAAAGAATCCGGACTATCCGTCTCCAGCATAAAAACAAACCTCCACCACGCCCGCAAAAAACTCAGAAAACACCTTGACAACAATGGATACCACGCCGAAGAATAAGCCACTCCCAGCCCACCAGGATAAACCATGGGATACCCAAATCCCAAAATCTGATGCTAACCGTCTGATCAAGAAAGAGTTCCACCCAGATCGCCTCCTGTTTCTTACCGGGGATGAACTATCAACAACCGAAGCAGCTGCACTGGAAAAACACCTTCAAAATTGCCAATCCTGCCGCCTTACGCGCGAAAATTTCCTGCGGACACGGTCGCAAATCCTCGGAAAAGTGGACCAGGAAACTACCTTCAATACTGATCCAGGCAAACACAATACCCCAGATATCAACGTCGAGGATATTACAGCTAAACCACTCCCGGCAAAGAAAATGCTGAGACTGATCCAATATGTCACCTCCACCGCAGCCCTAATCCTAATCCTGATCTTCGTCGCTGAACAAGTAAGGTCTGTGCAACATATCAGCAACCTGGAAAAACGATTCGCAAACCAAAACTACCTTCTCCAATCAAATCCAATCGACCAGTGGACCCTCCGCCACACCAAGCATAACTGGATAGAACTGGCCCAACGCCACAAACTATACCAGATTTCTACAATTACCCTGATCCCTCTTAACCTGAGC
>JAAYIP010000244.1 GCA_012523435.1 Bacteroidales bacterium
TGAATGCCTACCTGAGGACAAAAAAACCGCGAGACAAAATCAACCCACTCCCCCGGAGCACTGACAATGACTCCCCGAGCCTCAACCTTCGAGAGAGCTTGGAAATCAGGCTTAAGTCGCTCAATATCAGACTGTTTGTCGTAAATTAACAGATAATCCGTTTTACCACGATAAACATAGAGCGGCTCTTTTCCGATCGATTCGATCAGGCCTTTGGGTGCTTCAACCGGTTCCGCTTCATCGAAAGGGAAATCTAGTATATACCGCCCCGATTCCCGGTAAACCCTCAGCATTCCACTGCGCGATTCAAAAAGGAGTTGATCAGCCGGCCACTCTCTCTCCTTGAATAATACGTGGGCAGTGGCAAGGGTGGCATGACCGCACAAATCGACTTCAACCGTCGGAGTGAACCAACGAAGGTGAAAGTGGTCGCCAGCCGGAATGAAAAAAGCTGTTTCGGAGAGATTGTTTTCGGTAGCAATTCGTTGAAGGACTTCATCGTCTGGCCACTCATCCATGGGAACCACTGCAGCGGGATTGCCCGAAAATAGCCTTGAAGCGAAGGCATCAACCTGATAAATTGGATATAGTTTGCTCATAATCGTATGATTGGTATGGTCAATTCAATCACCCGCTCTTTCCCGGGTTGCGCAGAATCGCCGATTAGAAGCCAGGATGCTCGTACACCAATCGGCAAGTCGAATAGGTTAAACCATTTGAGATCAAAAATGAGTTCACCTCCCGCCGAAGCCATTTGTTGATTCAGTCCGATCCCGGTTCCTGGTTGATTGTAGCAACCATAATCGGCAAAGAGAGTTCCTCTGATTCTCATGAGATAGACGAGGCCAAAGCACCCCAAATCAGGATAAAGAATAGGGAAATGATAGGAGCTCTGGATGGTGGCTATCTGGTTATTCTCCGGGATGGCATACCCACGGGGATAGATGAAATTGTCGAGATACTGGTAACGATTGGAGGCACCCTCTACCCGATACCCCCCACTGATGATCAGGTTATGATTCGACAGTATACCCCGAATCCCAAAATCGGTAATTCCTTGAAATTGAGCCGCATAAATTCCACTAATTGATTGTTTTGCAGATAGTTGAACTGATAGCCCCAGCGGTGTGCTGACAGGCTCCAGGCCTTTCCTTTTCTTAATGGAATAATTAATTGTTCCGGTTATGGAGTGAAGACTCAGGCTGCTTAAAATCGTTGGATTGAACAGCCCCGCCTGCTCGTGATCGGAAATGAAGTCGTACCCGATCCTCAGCGATGCGGCACTCCCAAAAGCTCCCTTGGTTAGGTTCAGCGGTAGTGACATCGAGAGACTGGTGATCTGGTTGATCCTGGTGTTAAGCAGTCTGCCATCTGTGAGGCTTGACTGACCCGGACTGTACACCTGGGTAAATCCTGCGCTGAACACCGGGAAAAGACCACCATAATCAATTCTGGCGGTCAGTCCGGGTGCTCCCTCATTCAGGAACATCGCGAATCCGCCTTCAACATGAAGGTTCTGCAGATAATTGTCGGCTACAGCCACTAACCCGGCTGCCATCATTTCATGCGAGAGAGTCCAGGAGTGAAGCTTCATCCCCTGAAGGATTGGATGGTAACTTGTAGATACAAAATCAGTTGTGTCAATTTTGTCAAGAATAGAGCCACCCTCTTCAGCGAAATAGGAATAATCAAATTGAGGCATCCGATCCAACCCTACAGGCTCCACCACCGATTGCAGTGTCTGGCTGAGATCAGCCTTCACCAGGTGATAACCGTTGTAGTTGTATTCGCAGTAGGCTAGGGTTTGGCCATCCGGACTGACCGTTGGATAGTAAGCACCAAAACGGCTCGAGGTGAGCTGCCGGATTTTCCCGTCTCTCCGGTTGAGAGCATAGATGTTCTGAATTCCACTGTAGCTGGCACAAAAAAATAGATGGTGACCGGATGGAGTAACTCGTCCAATAACCTGATTACAAGGATCGATCAGTCTGGTGATCTCCCCGGTTTGGAGGTCCTGATGTACGATCATCATCCGGCTGTCGCTGGTTTTGACTGAGCTGATCACTCCCGAACCATCAATATCCCAGACCGGGAAGGTGAAGTACAGATTATCCGGATTCGGAAGCAGCCTACTCTCTTCTGAAGTGCCGAGGTCAAATAACTTGATACGATATTGTTGATCCGGAGTGGCCTCTAATGCCAGGATTCTGTTGCCTTCGGGCGAGAGCGCTGGAGAGAAGAGCCGTTGGCGGTGCGTCAGACGCCTTTGGTTGCCGGTATGCTGATCGAAAAGGATGATATCAGAATAAGTAGTAGTTTGATAGCGAGGGTGGTACGATATTTCTGACCAGGTGATGAGGGGTCCACTTGCCGAAAAGGCTGCATCCTGAGCCAATCCGGGCATCACGATCGGTTTTTCCCTCCCTTGTAGGTCGATCGAATAAATCTGCCTGGCCTGATGGAAGCTATTTTTGGCTACCAACAACGTTGAATCACCGATAAAAACCGGGTACTCGTAATCAGTGACGATTCTGCTGTGTTTTGATATCGGATCATAGGCAGTGTAAGTTATTCCTTGCTCCTCCTGTTTCCATTTTTGTTGAAGATCCTGCATCGATTGGCGGTAGAATTTCCGGGTGTTTAGTCCGGTAATCTGTTTCAGGGATCGGGAGAAAGGATAGATGGGAATGGCTCGAAAGGTAGATTTTTGGATCACCTGCTGCCAAAGATTGCTGCCCCAATTCTCTCTGCCATAGCTACATAGCAGATAGCCCGCCTCATACTCGTTTGGGACCTGGTGACGATAGGAGCCGTTGCTTACTTTCATATAGGAGTAGGTACGGTCGTTGAGCAATAGACTGCGGCTCAGCTGGGTAAAGGCTGGAATCCGCCCGCGCCCCTGCGGGCTCAAGGCGGTTTCCGTAGCCACTGCATCGCCTTCAAAGTACCACCCCGGAGTAGTGATGACCATCAGGGCTCCCCATCCCGCATCCCCTGCCAGCCAATAGGCGAGCTTATTGACTCCTTTCAATAGGTTCATATACTGCAGAACATGCCGGTATTCATGGATCGAAAGCGTGGTTAACCAATCAACCGATCCCAAGGTGGAGGATTCCTGCATCGGCGTGGTGAAAAATTCCGAGCGGAAGGGCATTACCGTGACATAGCCATTGGAGATGACACCCTGGTTGTTGATCAATAGGGTGAATTTTTTGTGATTGGGGCCAATGGTGGTGCGGTTGTGTTGATCCAAGTGCAAAATGGTGCTGGTGACCCGGTTAGCCTGGGATTCCATCCCTTCAGGAAAGACAACCCGGAGAAATGAAGTGTCGATCTTGCGCCAGGGAATGCCTGGTTTGAACTGGCCAAAACCCTGACTAACAGAGGAATAACTAATGAGCAGAAGGGCTAATAGCAAAATTGTGTAACGACAAAAGGGCTGACTTTTCCTCATGATGGTGTTGCTGGAAAAGCCAAATTTAATCTTTATCCGATTAAAACATTTGCCATTGATCTTGCTTGACCTGTCCGTCAACTGAGATTACGATCA
>JAAYIP010000245.1 GCA_012523435.1 Bacteroidales bacterium
GACCAAATTGTATCATAGATAATAGGGGGATTCTCACTAATAAGATAGGCATAATATCCATATCCGGTGAGCTGGGCATTGAACCCAAGGCTTCCACCGATCATAAAAGCATCTTTTCCCTCGCCCGGGGGATCAATCCATTTTGAGCTTGCGCCAGGCACGAGTCAGCAGGAAGATGGTACAGGCAGCACCCAAGGTCAGAGCAATTGCCGGAACGAATTTTCCGTAGATGTAGTAACCGGTTGCGAACAGGGTAAAGTAGATCGAGAAAGCTCCCAAAAGGATACAGAGGATTCCGGTGGGGACATCCCAACCCCGTTTATCATCAGCGACCAAAGATACCCCTTCAGCATCAGCTTCTGCGATGACTTTTTTCCAGCCAGGGCCACCGGGATGCACCAAGCGGTAAAAGCTGCGAAGCCTCTCAGTTTCAACGGGCTTAGTCAGTAGAGTAACGGTCAGCCATGCTGCGGTAGTGACTCCCACACCAATCACCAGTTGCCAGTGTGAAGCGATTGGAGCCAATCCGGTGATCGGATGAATAAACTGAAAATAGAGCGCAACCAGAAACGAGACGATCATCCCGGTGATTTCGGTGTAGGCGTTGATCCGCCACCAGAACCAGCGGAGGATATAAATGAGTCCGGTACCAGCACCAATCTGCAGGAGAATATTAAAGGCCTGAAGGGCGTTTTGCAGGACGAGGGCAAAGAGTCCGGCGAAGATCATTAAGACCACGGTGGAGATGCGCCCAGCCGCAACTACCTGTTTTTCTGTGGCTTTCGGATTAAGGAACCGCCGATAGAAGTCGTTGGCGATATAGGAAGATCCCCAGTTGAGCTGTGATGCCGTGGTTGACATAAAAGCTGCAATCAGGGAAGCAACCACCAGTCCAAGGAAACCGTTGGGCAACAACGAAAGCATAGCTGGATAAGCGAAGTCGTTCTTGACGATATGCGGATCAATATTTGGAAAAGCGCTTTGTAGCGATGCGATATCCGGGAAAACGATCAATGAAGCCAGGGCTACCAGAATCCAGGGCCAGGGGCGTAGCGCATAGTGCAGCGTATTAAACAGGAGGGTAGCTCCCATGGCACCCCGCTCATTTTTGGCACTCAGCATCCGCTGGGCCACATAACCTCCACCACCAGGCTCGGCACCGGGGTACCAGACACTCCACCACTGAACCGCCAAAGGAAGAATCAGCAGGGTGATGATCATCTCGGTGTTATTAAAATCTGGCAGTAAGTTGAGTTTGGGGATCACAGTATCGTTGGTGATCAGTCCTGACAGGCCGCCGATCTCCGGGCGGGCAATCAGAATAATAGCAGCACCAATAGCACCTGTCATGGCAATTCCAAACTGGAAAAAGTCGGTCAGCAAGATGCTCCGCAGCCCACCGATGGTAGAGTAAATCAACACCACGACAGAAGCCACGATCAGGGTTTGCCCGGCCGACCAGTGCAGCATGACGGCGCCAATCTTGATCAATGCCAACGAAACAGTGGCAATAACCATGATATTAAAAAAAGCACCGAGATAGATTGCCCGGAAACCTCTCAGGAAGGCGGCCAGTCGACCGGAATAGCGGATCTCGTAGAATTCAAGATCGGTTAGCACCTGAGAACGCCTCCAGAGCTTGGCATAGACAAAGACTGTCAGCATTCCTGTCAGCAGGAAGGCCCACCAGGCCCAGTTGCCTGCTACACCGTTTTGTCGAACCAGATCCGTTACCAGGTTGGGAGTATCACAGGAGAACGTGGTAGCCACCATCGAGACACCCAACAGCCACCAGGGCATATTTCGGCCCGACAGAAAAAAATCAGCTGCCGAGCGACCGGCATTACGACTTGCGATAAATCCGATCGATAGCAGAATCGCAAAAAAGACCACTATGATCGTCCAGTCTAGTGCATTTAGTACCATAATTTCAGGTTTAATTTTCGATGCGTAAAGGTGTCAAAAAAAAGCTAAATCGCCTCAATGGTTGATGAAGGTTTGGAGGCAATATTATAGGTTACGCTTACCACACCCGGCACCTCGGAAGTGATTCGGCTGGCTAATTCAACTAAAAGACTATAAGGCAGTTGAGTAGGTTTTGCCGTGCGGGCATCGTGGCTATCCCAGCAGCGAACCTCGATCTGTTGACCGAAATCGCGTTTGCCATCACGCATACCAGTTACGCGGTCATTATGAAGGATGGCCAGATACTGGAATGCTCCGGTTTCTTTCAGCAGCTCCTCCACAATGGCGGTGGCTTTGCGAACGGTATCGAGTCGCTCCTGTGTCACCTCCCCGATAATCCTGGCTGCCAGAGCTGGCCCGGGAAAGGGGATCCGGTCGAACAGTTCGGCCGGAAGTCCGGTGGCTCTGCCCACTTTACGGACACCGTCCTTACGAAGCTGGATCAGGGGTTCGATGATTCCGTAACCAAAAGCTTCACGAGGATCAATGCCCAACTGCTCAAACACGTTATGCTGACGCTTAATACCGGCTACGGTCTCGTCAATGTCAGTCAAAATGGTACCCTGGAGCAAAAATTTCGCCCCGCTCTCCTTCACCAGCCGCCCAAACACCTTCTTGTAGAACGTCTGTGTGATCGCCTCCCGCTTCTCTTCCGGATCGGTGATACCCTTTAATGCGGCCAGAAACTCCTCGCGGGCATCCACAATTTCAATATCAATCCCCAGAGCTTTGAACAAACCAGCTACCCGGACGGGCTCGCCTTCACGCATCAACGCATTGTCTATCAAGACGGTACGAAGTCGGCTACCTAAGGCCAGATGACCAAGCATCGTCACGACAGAGGAATCCACGCCCCCACTAAGCGCATTAATTGCGATACCATCGCCCACCTGCTGGCGAATCTCAGCAACTTTCTCATCAATGAAAGCCTTTTCATCGAGCTTTTCTGCAAGAATCTCTTTTGTCATAATTTTTTCCGGTTTGAAAAAGGATTTGGGAAATTTCCAGGTCGGTGAAATTACGTTTTCTGCCAAACTCCAGCAACCCCGCCACCAGTTTTTCGGGTCACCACATTTTCGTTCAGCCCGAATTCGGTTATCTTTGATCAATTCGAACATGATTATGACAAAATTACAACCCTCCGACACCAGCAGGAATGCCCTAATCGGCTTAGAAGGGAAACGGGCAGTGATCACCGGCGGAGCAGGGATTCTGGGGCAGGCCATCTGTCGCGCCCTGGCGGAATCAGGCATTCAAACCGCCATTCTCGACCTGAACCAGGAGGCTGCCACCCAACTGGCCTGTCAGCTGCAAACCCAAACCGGAACCCGTTGTATCGCGGCGAATGCTGATGTTTTGTGCCAGGAATCCCTGGAACAGGCCAGGCAAATTATTGAAGATGAGCTTGGTCCAACAGATTTCCTGATCAATGCTGCCGGCGGAAACTCGCCCAGAGCAACTACCGGGAAAGAGGAAATAACAGCGGAAAATGGTGGTCCAACGATAGCTGACAGCTTCAAAGAAACCTTTTTTGACCTGGACCAACACGGATTTCAATCGGTCTTTGATCTGAACTTCTTGGGCACCCTGTTGCCCTCCCAGGTTTTTGGGAGGGGAATGGTCCAACGCAAAGCTGGGGTGATACTGAATATCAGCTCAATGAACTCATTTCGCCCCCTGACAAAAATTCCGGCCTATTCGGCCGCCAAAGCCTCCATCAATAACTTTACGCAGTGGCTTGCCGTACATCTGGCAATAACTGGTGTGCGGGTGAATGCCATCGCCCCAGGATTTTTCCTCACCGATCAGAACCGTTTTCTGCTAACCGACAGGCAAACGGGCGAGCCAACCCCTCGCGGCCTCAAAATAATCGCCAACACACCCATCGGTCGATACGGCCACCCCGGCGACCTAAAAGGCGCGGTGCTGTTCCTCCTCTCCGATGCTTCAGCATTCATTACCGGGGTGATCATGCCAATTGACGGGGGATAC